>JAIQFT010000007.1 GCA_020073185.1 Terriglobia bacterium | reverse complement strand
CGCAATCCAGATGTCCTCTTGCTTCTCCCGCTGCTTGCGCGTCCCCATCGACATGCGCGACATTCTACGAACTATGCCTGTGGATACTTCAGTACTTTCCGCTCACGAATCCAGACTTGCACCACGGGCTGCTAGGCGAGGCACAGAAGAATGGCGGACGGAGTGGACTTCCCCAAGAACGATGACGACGACGATGGCGACAGCACCTTTTTCGTGCAGGTGCGCGACTGCAACGGCCGTGCCGTGCCAGCGTGCTCCGTCGCCCTGGGTTTTACAGCGCCACAGCGCGGCGTCACCGACGAAGAACGAACCGACGCGGACGGGATTGCGACCTTTCTCGGCTATCGCGATGGGGAAGCAAAGGTATTCGTCAGCGGCCGGGATGTGGGCAGCTATTACTTTGGGCACGGTACGCGCATTGCCGTGACGATCTGATCGCGCGCTCTACAGCGAGCTCATGTTGGAAAGGAAAATGCCGTTGTTCTGAGTCTTGCTGAGCTTGTCGATCAAAAGCTCCATCGCCTCCACCGGCGAGAGCGGATTGAGAACCTTGCGCAGCACCCAGATGCGCGCCAGGTCGTCCTTGGGAATCAGCAGTTCTTCCTTGCGCGTGCCGGAGCGCTGGATATCGATCGCCGGGAAGACGCGCTTGTCCACCAGCTTGCGGTCGAGAATGATTTCGCAGTTGCCGGTGCCCTTGAACTCCTCAAAGATCACGTCGTCCATGCGCGAGCCGGTATCCACCAGCGCGGTGGCGATGATGGTGAGCGAGCCGCCCTCTTCGATGTTGCGGGCGGCGCCGAAGAAGCGCTTCGGGCGCTGCAGCGCGTTGGAATCCACGCCGCCGCTCAGCACCTTGCCCGAGGGCGGAACGATGGTGTTGTAAGCCCGCGCCAGACGCGTGATCGAATCCAGCAGGATGACGACGTCGCGTTTGTGCTCGACCAGGCGCTTGGCCTTCTCGATCACCATTTCGGCGACCTGCACGTGGCGCGCGGCGGGCTCGTCGAAGGTGGAGCTGATGACCTCGCCTTTGACCGAGCGCTGCATGTCGGTCACTTCTTCCGGGCGCTCGTCGATCAGCAGGACGATGAGCACGACCTCGGGATGGTTCGTGGTGATGCTGTTGGCGATGTTCTGCAACAGCATAGTCTTGCCGGTGCGCGGCGGCGAAACGATCAGGCCGCGCTGGCCTTTGCCGAGCGGCGTCAGCAGGTCCATGACCCGGGCGCTGATGTTCTCCTTGACCGTCTCCAGCTTGCAGCGCTCCTGCGGATACAGCGGGGTCAGGTTGTCGAACAGGATCTTGTTGCGCGCTTCCTCGGGCGATTCGAAGTTGACCGCCTCGATCTTGACCAGGGCGAAGTACTTTTCGCCCTCGTGCGGAGGACGGACCTGGCCGCTGATGGTGTCCCCGGTCTTGAGATCGAACTTGCGGATCTGCGAAGGCGAGACGTAAATGTCGTCCGGCCCAGGCAAGTAGTTGTAATCGGGGCTGCGTAGGAAGCCGTAGCCGTCGGGCAGGATTTCCAGGACACCTTCGGCGAAGATGTGTCCTTCTTTCTCGCTCTGGGCCTGCAGGATCTTGAAGATGAGGTCCTGCTTGCGGAGCCCGCTGGCTCCCGGCAAGTCGAGCGTCCGAGCAATGCGGGTCAGCTCGGTAATGTTCTTTTCTTTCAGTTCTGCGATGGTCATATTCACCTACGGAGAGATTTTCAGGGGGGTCAGAAGACGTGCCGAGCGCAACCGAGAGGCGCGCTGGGAAGCTCTATTATGCAGCCCGACGCTGCGCCTCTGCAACCATTTCCGGCTCCGCCAAGACTTGCTCCCGGTCAGCGACCCCAATCCGCTGCAATACCTGGTTCATCGTTTCCTGGATGCGGGTATTGGGACGGTGAAACCTGCGGGTGGCCTTGGAGGCAAGCTGACAAAGCATATACCGGTTACGCAGGGTGTGTAAAGCGTCGAATACAAGATCAGAACGCATCATTATTATCTCCTAAAGTATGAAACCAGGGCCAGATGCGCAAGTTGCGGTGCGAATGCCATCCCGTAAATTTTTGGGAGGTATGGAATAGGCGCGGGCCTACTGCCCTGCGGTATAGATGCCGCAGCGGCCTCCGAAGTTGCTCATTTTTCAAGGGTCCCGGTTAATTGGATGATGCAGAGTAGCAGAGAGTAACTCGGGGGGGAAGAAATATTTCGTGCGCTGCCACAAGGGGAAGATCGAAAGTAAACGGTTGCCCGGGGATGGTTCTCCGTCGGAAAATCCGCCTTTTCTCGGCACGACTGCGCGAGATGAGGGTGAGCTACCGGTGCGAACGACATCGGACCCACATTCAGGGCTGCTCGATCACCCCCTTGATACGAACGAAGGCCCAGTCGATCTCGTCGCGAGTGATGACCAGCGGCGGCGCCAGGCGGATGACGCGATCATGGGTTTCCTTGCAGAGGATCCCCTGGTCCTTCAAAGCCTCACAGTACGGACGAGCGGGGGTGCGCAGCTCGATGCCAATCCAGAGGCCGCGCCCGCGGACTTCGACGATGTCGGGACTGCGGAGGGTTTTGAGGCGGTCGAGGAAGTAGGCGCCGAGTACGGCGGAGCGCTGCACCATCTTTTCTTCGGCCAGCACGCGCAGGGCAGTGCGAGCGATGGCGCAAGCCAGCGGGTTGCCCCCGAAGGTGCTGCCGTGGTCGCCCGGCTGGAAGACACCCAGGACTTCCTTGGAGGCCAGGACGGCGGAAACGGGATAAAAGCCGCCGGAGAGAGCTTTGCCGACGATCAGGACGTCGGGCGTGACGTGCTCGTGCATGCAGGCGAAGAGCTTGCCGGTGCGGCCCAGGCCAGACTGGATTTCGTCGCACATGAGGAGAACGCGGTTGGCGCGGCAGATGCGGGCGGCGTCGCGCAGGTAACCGTCCGGCGGAATGAGGATGCCGGCTTCTCCCTGAATGGGTTCAACGAGAAAGGCGCAGGTGTTGGGAGTGATGGCTTTTTCAAGAGCAGCGGCGTCGCCGAAGGGGATGACCTTGAACCCGGGCGTGAAGGGGCCAAAGCCGCGGCGGTACTGCTCGTCGGTGGAGAAACCCACGATGGTGGTGGTGCGGCCGTGGAAGTTGTTGGCGCAGACGATGATTTCGGCCTGACCGTCGGGAACGCCTTTGACGGTGTAGCCCCATTTGCGCGCGGCTTTGACGGCAGTCTCGACCGCTTCGGCGCCGGAGTTCATGGGCAGCGCCATGCCGTATCCGGTGAGATCGTGCAGATCCTGGTAGAGCAACGGGAGCTGGTCGTTGCGAAAGGCGCGCGAGGTGAGAGTGACTTTGTGCGCCTGGTCGATGAGCGTCTCGAGAATGCGGGGATGACAGTGGCCCTGGTTCACCGCGGAATACGAGGCGAGACAGTCGAGGTACTTTTTCCCTTCTACGTCATACACCCACACGCCTTCGCCACGCTCGATGACGACATCGAGTGGCTTGTAGTTGTGCGCGCCGTAGCGCTCTTCGATTTCGATGAGTTCCTGTGATTTGGTCAGCTCTGTTGTTGGCATAAGTCCTTTTTCCTTTGGTAGCCCGTAGTCGGTAGTCCGTAGTCCGGCGACGGGCTTCAAAATATGATCAAATCGACGCTGCCGCGGCGCCAACCGGCGCTTCACACCAGGCCCTCAAGCCATGGAGCAATTGGGCGACACGGCGGCTCTTACGAAAAACGTCCGAAAGCACTTCATCGGACACATAACCGAGTCTGTTGGCGATATCGAGCTGAGTCTCGACTTCTAGTAACGAGCCAAGAGCCATGCCAATAAACCTTTGAAAATCCTTCCGGGACTTCCGTCCGTACCCTTCGGCGAGGTTGCTCGGTGCGGATACTGCCGCACGCCGAAGTTGTGAGGTAAGTCCGTACAGCTCTTCCTTGGGGAACCCCCGCGTGATCCGATATATCTCGATCACGAATTCCATTCCTTGCTGCCACGCAACCAAGTCGCGATGACCCTTCATGCTCACCTCCGGAAGGTCTTTCCGGACTACCGACTACCGACTACGGACTACCTTCACGCGTGCAACACTTCCTCCGGTTCCGCTCGGCCCGGCCGAGAGACCACTTCGCCCTGCATGAGGTCAAACATGATGGCCTTCTGGATGTGGAGGCGGTTTTCGGCCTCCTGGAAGACGACGGAGTTGGGCGAGTCAATGACCGCGTCGGTGACCTCGTCGCCGCGATGCGCGGGCAGACAGTGCAGGAAGGTGGCGTCGTGCTTGGCATGGGCGAACAGTTCCGTGTTGACCTGGTAGGGGAGGAAGATGCGCTTGCGCTGCTCCGTTTCGGCTTCCTGGCCCATGCTGGCCCAGACGTCGGTATAAATGACGTCGGCGTCGGTGGCGGCTTCGAGCGGATCGTTGGTCAGGGTAATCGTGGCGCCGGTTTGCTGGCCGCGTTCGCGGGCCCACGTGACGGCTTCGCCGCTGGGTTCGTAGCCAAGGGGGGTGGCCACCCAGACGCGTGCGCCCAGTTGTGCGCCGGCAAACATGAGCGAATGCGCGACGTTGTTGCCGTCCCCGATGAAGGCGACCTTCAGGCCGGCCACTCTTCCCTTCACCTCGCGCATGGTGAGGAAGTCGGCCATGGCCTGGCAGGGATGGCTGAAGTCGGTGAGGCCGTTGATGATGGGGATGGCGGCGTATTCGGCCATGCGCTTGACAATCTCATGCGCGAAGGTGCGGATCATGATGCCCTGCACCATACGCTCCAGATTCTTGGCAACGTCGTAGACCGACTCGCGTTTGCCAAGGTTGATCTCCGCGGGCGAGAGATACAGCGAAAAGCCGCCGAGCTGCTGGATGCCGACGTCGAAGGTGACGCGGGTACGCAGTGAGGGCTTTTCGAAGATCATGGCGAGGGTCTTGCCCTTGAGCGAATCGGCGTAGGCCTTCGGACTCGCCTTGATGTCGGCGGCGAGGTCGAGCAGTTCGCGGATCTGGCGCGGCGAGAAGTCGCGGAGGGAGAGGAAATCGGTGGTGATGGCATTCATGGTCGTCTCTCGGTCTTTCGGTCTTTCGGTCTATCGGTGAGAGCTATCAGCTATCAGCGGTCGGCCGGCGAAATTACTGCGAGGCTCGCATCGGGCTCAACCGTCCCTACGGGACTCGGGTAAATCGCATCGCTACCCGGCACTGAAGTGCCGGCTACTTTCATTCGTGCCTTACGGCACGGGAGCTTCGATCTGCGATGTGCAGCAGTGGCGGGGACACCCCTCGAATTCGCTCAGGGCAGGCCCTGTGCCACACGTGTGATCCATCAGCAAGCCGTCAAACCGCCGCTACTCAATCCGCATGCGCGACCTCGCGCTTCACCTGGTGTTGGGTAGTGAAGTCGGCGAGCAGGTCCGGCAGATTGGGCTTGGTGAGCTCCTCAACTTCGTATCCAACGCGCACACAAGGCTTGTTGAGGTGCAGGATGCGGCGCAGGTCCACGGGCGTCGCCAGCAACACCAGGTCGCAGGGCGTGCGGTTGATGGTTTCCTCCAGCTCGTGGCGCTGGGTTTCGCTGTAGCCCATGGCCGGCAGGAGGTCGCGCAGGTGCGGAAATTTTTCAAAGGTCTGGCGGATGGAGCCGACAGCGTACGGGCGCGGATCGACCCGCTGCGCCGCCCAGTACTGGCCGGAGGCGACCACGCCGGCGCCGTAGGGCATCTCGCCATGGGTGAGCGTGGGACCGTCTTCGACGACGAGCACGTGCTTGCCCTTGATGACGTCGGGGTGGTTCTCCACCGAGACGCGGCAGGCGGTCTCGATCACCGTGGCCCTCGGGTTGGCCAGGGCGATGTTCTGACGCACGATGTCCACGTTCTGGGGCACGGCGGTGTTGACCTTATTGATGATGATGACGTCGGCGCGGCGGAGGTTCACCTCACCGGGAAAGTAGCTCATCTCGTGCCCGGCACGATGCGGGTCGGTGACGACGATTTCCAGGTCGGAGCGGAAGAACGGGGTGTCATTGTTGCCGCCGTCCCAGAGGACGAGGTCGGCTTCCTTCTCGGCGCGGCGGAGGATGGCTTCGTAATCCACGCCGGCATACACGACCGTGCCGTTTACGATGTGAGGCTCATACTCCTCGCACTCCTCGATGGTGCACTGATGGCGCTGGAGGTCGTCGAGCGTGGCGAAGCGCTGCACCGCCTGGCGCACCAGGTCGCCGTAGGGCATGGGATGGCGCACGACCACCGGGTTCCAGCCGAGCTTGCGCAAATCGCCGAGCACGCGCCGCGCCACCGGGCTTTTGCCGCAGCCGGTGCGCACGGCGCAGATGGAAATGACGGGCACGTTCGCCTGCAGTTCGGTATGGCGGCCGCCCGGGAGCCAAAAGTCCGCGCCGGCAGCAAGCACGCGCGAGGCGAGGTGCATGAGCGTGGTATGCGCGATGTCGCTGTAAGAGAAGACGACGACATCGATGGCGTGGTCGGCGACCAGGGCTTCGACTTCCTTCTCCTCAACGATGGGAATGCCGTCGGGATAAAGCGGCCCGGCAAGTTCGGCCGGATACCGGCGTCCGGCGATGTCGGGGATCTGGGTGGCGGTAAAGGCAACCACCTGATAATCGGCATTATTGCGGAACAATGTGTTGAAATCGTGAAAGTCGCGGCCGGCTGCGCCGAGGATGACGACGCGTTTCATGGGTCCTCCTGCACAACCCTTTAGTGTCCGCCCGCGGGAAGAGGAAGGAAGTGAGGATTGTCACAACGAGGGGTGGTGGAGTTCCGAAACGGGCATTATTGTTGGGCGAAATGCATATTTATGCGCGCGCCGGATACCGGGAAAGGCACCAGTTTAGCGTTAACCGACGGGGATATGGGAAGGACGGCGCCGATCGGGATTTGGGCAGGGCACGGCGTAAAACCGTGCCCTTTGCTATTCACTCCTGAAATGCAGGAACCGACTCAGTCGGCGCCAGCCAGGGCGGGAGTGTTGTTGGTTTTCTTCTCCCGGGTGATGGCGCGCAGCATGCTGGTGTCGTCGGAGTATTTGAAGTGGGCGAGGCCGCGCTCCAGCGCTTCCTTTTCTTCCGCCTTAACCAGCAGGGCCAGTTCGGTCTTGTTAACCGCCAGGATGCCGCGGGCGCGCAGGTCGCTCTCGATGGTCTCGATCGCGGCGGCACCCTTGTCGGGCTTGGAGGCGAGATAGTTCAGCACGTGGGTGGCGCCGACTTCGGCGTCATGGCGCGCGATGCCCACCAGGCCGTCACTGGCGCGGCGTGCCCAGCCCACCACGAAGTGCGCTTCCATCTCGGCTCCGGTCTGCGGATCGACCACCTGGTAGAGGGAACGCTGGTCGCCCTGGACGGGCTTGGTGCTGTAGCCCTCCGGTCCCATGGGCAGGCCGAGGTTGGGATCGTGCACGTCGCCGATGGCGAAGATCATGGTGTCGATATCGAGCTCGGCAGTCTGGTCGGTAGCTTTGGCGGCGGTACCTTCGCCCTTCTTGACCAGCAGGTTTTCGGTGACGATCAGCTTGCAGATGCGGCCGTCGGGGCCCTTCACGATTTCCTTCGGCGAGCACAAGAAACGGAACTTCATCACCGGCTTGGTCTGCGGCACGTCAGTCTTCTTCAGGATGGAGAAGACGTCGCCGGCCTTGGTGATGTCCTGACCGACGGCGGCAACGCGCTCGGCAACGCGCTGCATTTCGGCGTTGAGCTCGTTGCGGTCGAGGTTGTGCTCAACGTACTTGATTTCCTTTTCGTCAAACTTGGCCTCGAAGGGGCCGCGGCGGGCGACGATGGTGAGTTCCTCGGTCCGGCGATTGGGATCATCGAACAGTACCCAGCGGGCGATGTCCACCATGACGTTACCCATGCCGACGATCGCCACCTTCTTGCCGGTGGAAAAATCCCGGCTGGCAAAGGGCGGCAGCGAGTTGTAGAAGTAAACAAAATCCTTGGCGGAATAGACGCCCTTGGCGTCCTCGCCGGGCAGGCCGAGCTTCTTGGTGCCCTGGGCGCCGACGGAGAAGACGATGGCGTCGGGATGGAAGGCGCGCAGGTCATCCACGGTGAGAGCCTGCTTGGTGCCCACCGGCACGTGGCCGAAATAGTGGACGTTGGGGAGGGACAGCACCTTGGCGAACTGCTTGCGGAGGCCGCTCTTCATCTTATCCTTGACAACGTAGATTCCGTACTCGGCCAGGCCGCCGTGCTTGATATCGCGGTTGAAGATGACCACCTGGTGGCCGGCAAGAGCGATCTTCTGGGCGGCAAACATGCCGGCGGGACCAGCGCCAACGACGAAAACGGTTTTCATTCTGTGCTGCCTCCTGCCATCAATTACATCCTCGACAGGGTACAGAGACAATGTACTAGAGGACTGTGACCTGCGTCTCAGAAGCGTGTGACGTCGTCACATTATGCACCAGCTTTTAGCTCTTAGCTCCTGGCTCTTGGCGGTTGGCCATTGGCGTCTTGAGATTCGCGATGTCGCTAGAGTGGTAGCGTTTCGAACATTTTGGACACCAAACTCGGTACCCCATTCTTATCTCCTCAAATTTAAGTCCTCAGGCCCAAAAGGTGCGGTCGAGAGTGCGGTATTGGATGGCTTCGGCGATGTGCTTGGCGTCGAGTTGGGGGGCGCCTTCCAAGTCGGCGATGGTGCGGGCGACCTTGAGGATGCGATCGTGGGCGCGGGCGCTTAATCCCTGTTGATTGATGGCGCGCTCCAGGAGGCGCTCGCAGTCGGGAGAAAGCTCGCAATGAGTGCGGATCTGGCTGGTCTGCATCTGCGCATTGCAGAAGATGCGGGGGCGGGCGGCGGCAAAGCGCTGTAGCTGGATGTCGCGAGCATGCACCACCCGCTCGCGGATGTGGGCGGAGGTTTCAGGGCTGGCGCCGCCGCGGAGTTCCTTGTAGTTGACCGCGGGAACGTCCATGTGGATGTCAATGCGGTCGAGCAGCGGCCCGCTGATCTTGGCCACGTAGCGCTGGATCATGGGCTGAGTACAGTGGCATTCGCGGGTGCGGTCGTTGAAATAGCCGCAGGGGCAGGGGTTCATGGCGGCGGCGAGCATGAAACGCGCCGGAAAAGTGAGCGACATGGAGGCGCGCGCGATGCAAACCGTGCCGTCTTCCAGGGGCTGGCGCATGACCTCCAGAACGTTGCGCGGGAACTCCGGCAGCTCGTCGAGGAAGAGAACGCCGTGGTGGGCCAGCGAAACTTCGCCCGGCCGCGGCACGACCCCGCCTCCGATCAGCCCGGCGTCGGAGATCGTGTGGTGCGGCGCGCGGAAGGGACGAGTGCCGACCAGCCCGGCGTTGGCGTCCAGCACACCGGCAACGCTGTGGATCTTGGTGGTTTCCAGCGCTTCCTCAAAGGTCAGCGGCGGCAAGATGGTGGGCATGCGCTTGGCCAGCATGGTCTTGCCCGAGCCGGGCGGGCCGATCATGAGGATGTTGTGGCCGCCGGCGCAGGCGACCTCGAGCGCGCGTTTGGCGGTGTGCTGGCCGCGGACGTCCTTGAAGTCCACGGTGAACTGCTGGGCTTCACTGAGGAGCGCGTCGGCGTCCACCTTGATGGGCGCGATGCCGTTGCCTCCGTTCAGCAGTTGGACAACATCCATCAGCGAGCCGACCGGAAAGACGTTAACCCCGCTGACCACGGCGGCTTCGCGCGCGTTGATGACGGGAACGATGAGATTGGGAATCTTGCCGGCGCGGGCGGCGACCGCGATGGGCAGGGCGCCGCGCACGCCGCGCACGCCGCCGTCGAGCGAGAGTTCGCCGACGAAAACGTAATCCGGCACTTCTTTCCGAGAAATCCCGCCGTAAGCGCCCAGGATTCCGAGGGCCATGGGGAGGTCATAGCCGGAGCCCTCCTTCTTTATGTCGGCGGGCGCCAGGTTGACGGTGATGTGGGTGGGGGGGATGTCGTACCCGCAGTTGCGCAGGGCGGAGCGGACGCGCTCGCGGCTCTCGCGGACGGCGGCGTCGGGCAACCCGACAGTCATGAAATTATCTTTGTCACACCGGATGCCGGAGACGTCAACCTCGACCTCGATGATGCTGGCGTCAATGCCGTAGACGGCGGCGCTGAGGGTCTTGTAGAGCATGGGCCGGGCGAAGTCCGCCCAAACCTCAACAGCAAGGCCGGAGTATAGCAAAGGCGGCCCGCAATAGCGGTGATATCCCGCTGCGAAGCCGACTTTGTATGGCCGATTTCATGCCCAAATGCGGACTTGGGACGCGCTGCTGCTTGCGTCGACAGATACATCTGGTGGTTCCCCTATTGCGGGCGTACACGCAACAACATACCATTCGGAAGAACCACCAGAAACCAGCATGGAAGAAAACCCGCAAGCCGGCGAGGAGCACGCGGAAAAGCTGCAGCGTCTGCAGCACGAAGAAAACCGCCTCTGGCGCGCCGCGGTGCTGTTCCTCGTGCTGCTCACGGCCGGGCTGGCAGCGACGTCGTGGCAGAACCTGGCGTCGATTCCGAACCACCTGGAGGCGCTTCCGCTCGGCATGCTCGTTCTGGGGGTGCTGTTCGCAGTGTACTTGACAAGGAAGCGCCGGGAAATCGCGGAACTGCAGGGCGTAGTGCGCGGCCTCCAGGAGCGTGAAAAGGCGCCTCCCAGCGAGGAGCAATTGCACCGGCTGCTGGAAGCGATCAGCAATTCGCAGCGCAATTATCGCGAACTGATCGACAGCCTGGACGAGGCGGTGCTCGGCCTTTCCCTGCAAGGGACGATTCGCACCACGAACCACGCGTTCGTTGACATGCTCGGCAAATCGTTCGCGGAAATCGCCGGGCATAACCTGGAGGAGTTCCTCGACGAACCCACCCGGGAACAGGCGGAGAAACAGGTGGCGCGGTTCCTGCAATGGCGGCAGTGGTCCGGCGTGCTGCGCGTGCGCTTCAAGCATGAAACCGCGATGCGCTACTTCGATACCGTGCTGCACCCCATCGTGGCCAACGGCGAGGTAGTGGGAATCGGTGTGATGGCGAAGGACATCACAGCGTCCCGCGAGCGCGAGACGCGCTTCACCGAGCTGTTCGAAACGCTGCAGGAGGGCGTGTATTTCACCACCCCGGAAGGGAGCATGCTGGACTGCAACATGGCGCTGGTGCGCATGCTGGGGTACGACACCAAGGAGGAGCTGCTCGCGATTCCAGTGCCGCAGTTGTTCCTGGATTCCTCGGAGCGCCGAGAGCAGGTGAGAGTCCTGGAGCAGAGCGCGGCGCTGCGCTGCCAGGAAGTGCGTCTCAAGCGCAAGGATGGCAGCATCGCGATTTGCCTGGACACGGCGCGCGCCATCTGCGACGACAGCGGCAAGCTGGTGCGCTTGCAAGGGGCGCTGTTTGACATCACCGAGCGGCGCCAGGTGGAAGACCGGTTGCAGCGGCAGGAAGAGTTCGGGCGCCGGCTAGTGGAAAGCTTCCCCGACCTGATCCTGGCGCTGGATCACACGGGGCGGTACACGTTCGTCAGCCCGCGCATCCGCGAGATCCTTGGGTACGAACCGGAGAGGTTCATGGGGCGCAGCATGAGCGACGAGGAAGCACCGGTAGCGGCGGAAGAGTTGCAGCAGTTGTTCCGCGAGCTGCTTACCGGCCAGGAGGTCTTTCAGTCGGCGGAATACGGTGCTCAACATCGTGACGGCACCTGGCGCTCGTTGCGCGCCACCGCCAGTCCCATGTATGACGCCCAAGGAAAGCTGACCGGCGTGGTGGCGTCGGTGCGCGACGTGACCAGCCTCAAGCAGATGGAGCAGCAGTTGATCCAGACGGAGCGGCTGGCGGCGATGGGTCAGATGATCGACGGCTTCGCGCACGAGCTGAATAACCCGCTCACCGCGATCCTGGGCGCGGTGGAACTGCTGCAGGCGACTACACCGCCGGAGGCCGGAGCCGCACGCAAGTTCGAATTACTCAAGCAGCAGGCCAAGCGCGCCGCCGAGGTGGTGCAGAACCTGCTGTTCTTCGCGCGGCCGCCGGCGCCGGGCCAGGCGCCGGTCAACATCAGCGACATGGTGCAGCGGTCGCTGCAGTTGCACGAGCACTCGCTGAAAGTCAACAGCATCGCGGTGGACTTTATCCCTGACCCGGACTTGCCCGAGGTGGAGGGCGATCCGCACCAGATCATGCAAGTGTTCCTCAACCTGATCATCAACGCCGAGCAGGCAATCCGCGAAATCCGTCCGCGCGGGACGTTGCGCGTGCGGCTGGGAAAAAGCGGCGACAAGGTGTGGATCGGCTTCCAGGACGACGGCCCAGGCATCAGCCCGGAAGCACTACCCAAGATTTTCGATCCGTTCTTCACCACCAAGCGACCCGGGCGCGGCACCGGACTGGGGCTCAGCGTGGCCATGGCAATCTTGAAAAAGTACGGCGGTACCATCGAGGCGCAGGCCGCGCCCGGAGGTGGGTCAGTGTTCACGGTCACGCTGCCGACGGCGACGCCTAAGACCAAACCGCCAAGCGCACGCGCCGGCCTCTAGTTCCCCTGCGGTTAAGCTGAGTTAGTCTCCTCAGCACCGCTGCCGCCGGTTCGAGAGGATGCAGAAAAAAGCTTAGCCACGGATTCCCACGGTTGGGTAGTGTCCTAAATTGAAATTAGGACAGTACCCAAGGGCTCGACACGGATCAAAAGGAACCAGATTCCCCTGTAAACTGTCCGGCTAGGAGTCTCTCAGATCAGGCATCGCTACCAGCTAGGAACGGGGGGCCAAAACATTCCTCAGGAACCGCAGACCCAAGGTCCTGCCAAAGCCGAGAAACGCGCCAGCCATCGTGTGCGGTACTCAGTCCGGCTACAGATTACCGGCAGCGACACTTCCGGCCGCGCATTTACCGAACCCGCGCGCACCGAGGTAATCACTCGCGATGGGGGGCTGATCATTTGCGCCCCGTCCCTGTTCACGGGAAGCCATGTCCGCCTGTTGCGTGGGAAAAAGGCCGCGCGCGCGCGCGTTGTCGGCGTAGTCGGCTTCCGCGGTGAGGAAACAGCCTACGGAATCCACTTCCTCGATACTTCGGGCCTGTCATTTTGGGGAGTGGAGTTCCCGCCGCCCGAAACGGAAGCCGGCGTGGGGCGAACCGTCCTGGAGTGTGCCCTTTGCACCTCGCAATGGGTGTTTGAGCTCTCCGAGATCGAAATGATGATGCTGGAGAGCGTGCGAGTCGCCAGCCATGAGTGTCGCCACTGCGGCCAGGAAACCCTGTGGCAGATCCCCGTGCTGTTGGCGGATCCCGAGTTGGTCATCGGCAGCACCGAATACGCCAGCGTGGGAATCTACGAGAAACCGCCACGCACCCGCAACGACCGCAAACATACACGCGTGGCCATGATGCGGATCCGGGCCTGCATCAAGCGGCCGGGACTGGAAGATGATGTGGTCGACGTGCTCGATCTCTCCCGCGGGGGCGTTCGCTTCCTGAGCTTCGTCGATTACCAACCCAAGGTCTACCTGGAGATTGCGGTTCCGTACACCGAGGGTGGCGCCAACATCTTCGTGCCGGCACGCTTGGTGCGCGTCAACTCCCGCCCCCAGGCGCAAGACATGCTTGGCGAGTATGCTTGTCAGTACGAGAAGCGCGGCTAGTCTTGGAAGACGGGCGACTCAAGACTTGTTCCTCGGCGCATGGGGCGCGAAGACCTGCGTGATGACGAATCGAGAAAGGGTGCGCCCCCCCGCCGATGGGAAAAATGAAAGAAGAATAGGCGAGGCTTGATGCAGGAATTTCTTACCCCGCCTCGGTGCCTTGCGCCGGTGTTATCGCTCGATCGCGAGTCCGACAGCGTTGCCTCCGCCCAAACAAAGCGCAGCGATTCCCTTCTTCACATCGCGGCGGATCATCTCGTAGAGCAGCGTGACGAGAATGCGCGCGCCGGTGGCGCCGATGGGATGGCCAAGAGCAACCGCGCCGCCGTTCACGTTGACCTTGTCGAGGTTGAGGCCCAGTTCGCGCGTGACCGCAATCGAAGCAACCGAAAACGCTTCGTTGATTTCGTAGAGATCAACTTCGTCCTTGCTCCAGCCGGTTTTCTTCCAAAGCTGGCGGACGGCGTCAACCGGCGCCATCATCACCCACTGAGGATCGACGCCGCTGGTGGCTTGCGCAACGATGCGCGCCATCGGCTTGGCGCCGAGCCGCTCCGCCGTCTTCGCGCTGGTAACGACCACGGCGGCGGCGCCGTCGTTGACGCCGGGCGCGTTGCCGGCGGTCACGGTGCCGTCTTTCTTGAACGCCGGCTTGAGGCCGCGCAGCGCTTCGGCAGTGGTGTCCTCGCGCGGGCCTTCGTCTTTCTCAAACAGAACCTTCTCGCCCTTCTTCTTGCCGGGAACTTCGACGGGGATGATTTGCGACTTGAAGCGGCATTCCTTGATCGCCGCGAGGGCTTTGCGGTGTGAGTTGACGGCGAACTCGTCCTGCTCTTCGCGCGCGATATGGTACTTCTCGGCCACGTTCTCGCCGGTGTTGCCCATGTGGTAGTCGTTGTAGATGTCCCACAGGCCGTCGTAAATCATGGAGTCGAGCATGGTGACGTTGCCGAGGCGGAAGCCCTTGCGCGCGTTGGGCAGCAGGTAGGGCGCGTTGGTCATGGACTCCATGCCGCCGGCCACCACGATGCCGGAGTTGCCGGTCTGGATGGCTTGCGCCGCCAAGGCGACCGACTTCAAACCCGAACCGCAAACTTTGTTGACGGTCATGGCGCCGGCCGAGGGCGGCAGTCCGCCATAAATCGCCGCCTGGCGAGCTGGATTCTGTCCCAGTCCGGCGGATACAACGTTGCCCATGATGCACTCGTCCACCGAGTTGGGGTCGATTCCGGCGCGCTTGACAACTTCGCGCACCACCACCGCGCCCAGCTTGGAGGCGGAGATTTCCGACAGCGAGCCCTGGAATTTTCCAATCGGGGTACGAACTCCCGCGATGATTACCACATCGTCTGCGCTGAACATGAGAGTGCTCCTGTATGAATTCCCAACCCGTCATTATAAGATGTTCGTCAGTTTGGCCGCAGAATTTCAGAGCCCGAACATGACCACCGAAGAAGTCGTTAGAGCCCTCCACGAGAACATAGGCAAACGCGTTCTGCTGACGTGGGAAGACGATACAGCGCAGTGGGTGGACATTCACTCCGTCGACGATGAGGGCGTCCTGCACAGTGGCGCCAACGGCGAGGATCCTGCCCACTGGTGGACTCGGTTTGAGGACGTCAAGCTGGTTCAGAAGGATGGCACGTCGGTGTCGCCCCCAGACGTCGAGCCCAAGCTGAGAACGCCCGCGATACTCAAGATTGCTCAGCCCGCTGCAGTGGCGCCGGCATGGCACACCATAGTTTTCCTGGCGGTGATCTTCGCCTTCGCCGCGGCTTCGGCGCACTCGCAGCACCAGATGATCGAGCGCCACGGCCGTGTCGCCGCCTACCTCCTCACCATGGGGTGGGAATACGCGCTGGTGGTTTACATCCTGTGGGGCGCGCGGAAGAAGAGCGTCCGGCTGCGGGATATCGTCGGCGGAAAGTGGACCAGACCGGAAGACTTCCTGCTCGACGTGGCGGTCGCGTGTGGATTTTGGTTAGTGGCCGCGGCCGTGCTGGCGGGATTGTCGTTCGCACTCGGGCTGGCGTCGGCGTCGCAGGTAGCGGAGGCGAAGAAACAACTGGGACCGCTGCTGCCGCGGACCGGATTGGAATTGGGCGTCTGGATCGCGCTCAGCGCGACGGCCGGCTTGTGCGAAGAGATCATGTTCCGCGGATACCTGCAAAAGCAGTTCCGCGCGGCGACACACAGCACGGCGGCGGCGATCGTGATGCAGGCGATCGTGTTCGGCATCGCGCACGCGTACCAGGGCGGGCGGCGCATCGTCCTGATCAGCGTGTACGGCGCGCTGTTCGGCATGCTCGCGGCGTGGCGCAAGAGCCTGCGGCCGGGAATGATGCAGCATGCGCTGCAGGATACCGTCAGCGGTGTCGCGTTCCGGTTACTGAAGTGAGTGTCCGCAAGATTCTTGCAGCGAATGCGCGCCAAATTCTCACGCAAGTGGATGTGCGATCTCTGGTTCGGTGGATTTTTTGCTTGACTTCGTTTTTGAATGACTCTATACATTCAAGCAATTGCAACGGAGCATTGTTGCGAATCCATGAAGAATGGAAGGGAGAATAGATCCATGGCAACGAAAAAGGGTGGCAAGAAGGCTGCAAAGAAAACCAAGAAGCATTAAGCCGTAAGTTCAATGCAGCGCAAAAGGGGACGCATCAAGCGTCCCCTAAGTTTTGGCAGCAAGGAGCGGTCAGCCAGTTGGGCTCACCGCGGAAGCCGAAGGATAAGGAAGCTCCTCTGACCAAGCACGTCGTCAGTCCCTCAGCGGCTAAAGCCGGGCTTTTTTGCGGCATTCACGGACGGCCTTGAAGGCCGTCCCCTTCAAAGAACCGGAGTTGATCAGACCCTCCTGAATTGCGTGCGGGCGCTGCTGCCGCGATGGTGTATAGCGTGCGCTCCGTCGCCGGGCACAAGTTGCAATACCCGCACGAGCGGCAGTGAAAGCCAGGCTTGGGCTCGAAAAATCCCGCCGCGATTCCCTCCGCAACTTCCGCAATCTTGGCGCGCGTTTCGACGAGCTCTTGGTCGTCGCGCACGGTGGTCACTTCAGAGTTGTCCTCGAGATTGTAGATGGCAAGCTCGAAGGGTTCGGCATCGAACGTCTTGCGCGCGGCGATGGCGTAAATGGAAAGCTGCAGGCTCTTGTCGGCTTTCTCCTGGTCGAAGGGGGAGCCGGTCTTGAAGTCAATGACGCGAACACGTCCGGCGTCAAGCCGGTCCACGCGATCCATGCGCCCGCGCACCCGCACGCCGTCGACTTGCATTTCGAAAGTTTTCTCGACGGCGAGAATGGGTGGCGGCGGCCCCTGCGCGCGCGCAGCGGCGTACTGGATGAGCTGTTTTGCGCCCTGTTGCTCGAACAGCGCGCGCTGCAGTTCATCATCGAACGCGGCGGCGGCTATCAGGTCGCGGAAACATTGCAGTATCTCGCCTTGGCTGCGCGGGCGACCGGCGAGAATTGCCTGATGAAGGTCGCGCAGCACGTCGTGCATGATCTTGCCGTAGAGCATGGCGGCGGATGCCGGGCCGGGAATGCGCCAGTCGCGCATCAACTTGTACTTCAGCGGGCAGGTATCGAAGGCGTCGATGGAGGTGGCGCTCAGCGTGGCGGTGAGGATCTCGGGGCGCGGCTTCATGAGCAGCCAGGAGGCGACGCCGGCGGTTGCGGTTGCGCCGGCCTGGATGCGGGCGCTGAACGAGCGCGCGTCGCGTTGCGACCAGCAGCCCTTGGCGAAGGCACTCTTCATCATCTCGCGCAGCAGTCCGGCGGGCGTGCCGTCCTTCCCTGTCCCCGGGCGCGCGTAGACGCTGAGCGAATCGCGGGCGCGGGTCAGCGCCACGTAGAACAGGCGCCGCTCCTCCTGCGTGTGGATCTCCTTGCTGTCATCGGTCAGCGGCATCGCGCGCAACTCTGGCGGGAACTCGAAGACCGCCTCGCGATAGTGCGAGGGGAACGACCCGGAGTTGGCGCGCAGCACGAAGACCGAGTTGAACTCCAGGCCCTTGGCGGTGTGTACAGTCATGAGTTGGACGGCGCCCGGTGTTTCGGGCACCGGAAGCTCAAGCGCACCGCCGGCTTCGTGGAACAGATCGACGTACTCGATGAATTCCTGCAGTGAGCCGGATACGGTGATCGGCTTGGCGTGCCACTTGTCCACGAATTCGCGGAAGACACGCACGGCGACCTCCGATTCCGCGAAGCCGAAGCTACGGATCACGAACGCGCACACCTGGGCGGAGTTCCAGTCGACTGAGGCGGCGAAGGCGCGCGCCCTCTCCACCGCAGCCAGCACGCGGGCGCCGCCGGGAATCTTCTGCAGCAGCGAGGTGAACGATGCTTCGCGCGAAGAAGAGGCGAGCGAGCTGCGCACGGCGTCGCCTTCCATGCCGAACATGGGAAGCGCGGCGACGCGGAAGAGCGCTTCCGAATCCGAGAGCGAGGCGACCGCGCCCAGGCAAGCAAGCAGGTCGCGGATGACAGCCGTCTCGAGAATATCGAGACCTTTGACGACGAATGGAATTTCGCGGTCGGCAAGCGCCCGGGCGATCTCGTCACGATGCGAGTGCATGCGGTAAACGACGGCGATGCTGCCGGCGTAACCGGCGCTACGAAGTTCTTCGATGCAGGCGGCGAGGTCGGCTGCCTCCTGCTCCTTGCCCTGGTGCAGAACAATGCCGAGCTTTTGCGGAGCGAGCGGCTTCCCTTCCGCCGCGGCCCGCGCCTGGCGCGCCGAACGCAGCGCTTGACGTTTGAATTCGGCGCCGCCGGGCAGGCGACAATCCACCGCGGGGTTGCGTTGGATGATCGCATACGCGCAGCGGAGAATGTTGGACGTGGAACGCTGGTTTTCGTCGAGCACGACCGAACCGGCGCCGGGGAAGCAACGCTGGAATTCCGCGAAGGCGGCGCTGGAAGCTCCGCGAAACCGGAAAATAGCCTGATCGGGGTCGCCGACGGCGAAAATGTTTCGCTCCGTCCCACCCAGCAAGCGCGCCAGTTCGATTTGCGCCACGTTGGCGTCCTGGAATTCGTCAATCAGGAGGAAACGGACGCGCTGCTGTTCGCGCATCAACAGGCCGGGGTCGGAGCGCAGCAGGTGCACGGCGCGCGTGATCATGTCGCCGAAGGTGCCAAGATTCTCTTCGCGCAGCATGGCCTCGACCTTGGCGAACACGCGCGCGATTTCCTCACAGCGATCCAGGCGCTCGGCGAGAGTGACCGGGGACGATTTCCTGGATTTCATCACTCGCGGCGGCGTGTACTTGCCGGCGCGCAGCTCTTCCACGTAGCGGCTGAAACGCGCGGCGTCCACCAGTTCGTCCTGGCAGCGGCTGAAGAAATCGAGTAGCGCGTTGAGGAATTCGTGCGGCCTAGCCGCCTTGATGTAGTACTTGAGTCCGAGGCGGTCGAGGCGGCGCCGCAGCAGGATCCAGAGGTCCTTTTCGTCCAGCAGCCTGAATTCCTGCTTCTCCCGCTTTAACACGGCCAAACCAAAGGCGTGAAAGGTGGTTGCCCGCAGCCTCGGGTTGCCGACGCGCGCCTGCAGTTTTTCCTGCAGCTCCTGTGCGGCTTTGTCGGTGTAGGTGACGGCGAGGATTTCCTCCGGACGCGCCTCGCTTTGGGCGATCAGGCGCGCGACGCGCTCGACCAGCACCATGGTTTTGCCCGTACCCGCGCCGGCAATCACCACCATCGGCCCGTGGACGTGCTCGATCGCTTCCCTCTGTCGAGGGTTGTGTACAAGGTCGCTCATGCTCTGATTCGAGTGAGCCCATTATGTGGGAGCAGAAGGAGGTCAGCAACTCGGAAATTCCTTAGGAGCGGCCGAGATACCGAGTGCGCCGAGGTTCGCCGAGGCAAGGAAGTATTCTCGGTGCGGCCGGCGCTCGGTGGCAAATCGAAAGCTACTGCAGCTACTGCAGCTACTGCAGCTCGGAACTTGCGATGGCGAGCGCGGCGATGGCGGCCGTCTCGGCGCGGAGGATGGTATAGCCGAGTGAGGCCGCGGTCCAGCCCGTGACGGTGGCGGCGGCAATCTCGTCGGCGGTCCAGCCGCCTTCGGGGCCGACGGCCAGAGCGAGAGAGTTGCCAAATTCCAATCTCCGGTTGCCGTCAATCGCCTGCTTCAACGTTATGCCGCACTCGCTTTCGGAGAGCAGGATGCGCCGTTCCGATTCCACCGCCAGCGCCGACTGCAATGCCAGCGGTGTGGCAATCTCCGGCGGCGACACGCGGCGCGACTGCTGCGCCGCTTCGTGGGCAATGCGCCGCCAGCGCGCGACGCGCTTACCGGCCGCCGATGCCAAGTGCACGTCGGTGCGGCGCGCGATCACCGGCACGATTTCGGATGCGCCCAGTTCGGTGGCTTTCTCGATCGCCCACTCCATGCGATCAAACTTGAAGATGGCAAGCAGCAGCGTGATGCGCGCGGGTTCCTTCTGCGCCATGCGCTCACCCAGCTCGAACTCCACGCGGTCGTCGGCAACATGGACGACGCGCCCCAGCCGAACTGCGTCGCCGGTGGAGACTTCGAACTGCTGTCCCACACGGACGCGGAGCGCGCGCGCGAGGTGCTCGGCGTTGCGGTCGAAAAGGAATGCGCGGTTACCGGAGACCTCATCGGCAATCCAGCGTCGGCGGCTCATTTGTGGATGAGGAACAACCACGTAACCGCAGCCGCCGCGGCATAGGCCACGCCGAAGTAGCGATTTTGCCGGGTGAGGCTGTCCGCGTCCGGCGAGTGCGCGTTGCGGATCATCTCCACTCCGGTGAGGACGCCAATCAACAAGGCGACAATCATCCACCGCTGCCGCGAATAGAGGAAGTACACGGGAACCAGGATGAAGGAGCTGAGCAGCGAGATCCAGCCCCACATGCGGTGGCGCACGCGCCGCTTCCGGTCGGAGATTTTCTCGCAGGTGAGTTGCGCGAAATTTTTCGCCTGCGTCAGCCTGACCGCGGCCGGCAGCGCGGTCGCCACCAGCAGGAACCACGAGTAGTAGCGGGCAAACTTATCCAAAGATGTCCTTCACCTTGCTCATAATCGTGCCGCGCTCGGGTTTGTTTTCCACCGCGTTGGTGGCGGAGAATTCCAGGAGCAACTCGCGCTGGCGCCTGGTCAGCTTGCCCGGCGTGTGCACCCGCACTTCGACGAAAAGATCACCCTTGCCGCGCCCGTTCAGCACCGGCACGCCGCGGTTGCGGATCTTGAACACCGTGCCGCTTTGCGTGCCTTCGGGGACCTTGAGCTTCTCCACGCCTTCGAGCGTCGGGATTTCCAGTTCGGCGCCCAGCGCCGCCTGCGCGAAGGAGATCGGCACGGCACAATGCAGGTCGCGGCCTTCGCGCTCGAACATGGGATGTTCCTTGACGTGCAGCACGATGTAGAGATCCCCCGCGGGCCCGCCGTGCACGCCCGCTTCGCCCTGCGCGGCGTAGCGAATGCGCGTGCCGTCTTCCACGCCAGCGGGAACCTTCACTTCGACGGTGCGCTCGCGCACCTGGCGGCCTTCCCCGCGGCAGACTTTGCACGGATCGGTGATGACGGTGCCGCGGCCCTGGCAGGCGCTGCAGGTACGCGCGATGCTGAAGAATCCCTGCTGGTAGCGAACCTGGCCGCGCCCGCCGCAAGTACGGCAGGTGGCCGGCCCGTGCCCAGGAGCGACGCCGGAACCGTCGCAGGTTTCACAGGACTCGTGCCGGCGGACGGCAACTTTTTTCTCTACTCCGAAGACCGCTTCCTCAAACTCGAGCGTGAGGTCGTGGCGGAGATCGCCGCCACGCTGCGACCAACTGCGGCGCCGGCCGCCCATGCCGCCGAACATGTCGCCCATGCCGAACAGGCTGCTGAGGATGTCGCCGAGATCGCCGAAGTCCTGGAAGATGGTAGGATCAAAGCCGCCCGCACCCGCCCCGCTGACCCCGGCATGACCGAAGCGATCGTAGCTGGCGCGTTTTTGCGTATCGGCCAGGACGCTGTACGCCTCGGTGCACTCCTTGAAGCGCTCTTCCGCGTCGGGATTGTTGGGGTTGCGATCCGGATGATACTGCAGGGCGAGCTTGCGGTAGGCGCTCTTGATCTCCTGCTCGCTCGCCGTACGGGTTACACCCAGGACTTCGTAATAATCGCGTTTGCCGTTGTTCGCCAGGTTAGCCGTTCCTGAACATTGGAATTACTTTCTGCCGGGGTTGGTCGCGACGCGCACCATGGCGGGCCGCAGCAGCCGGTCCTTGAGCTTATAGCCGCGCTGCAGTTCGTCGAGCACGTGGTGGTCTGGCGCCTCGCCAGTCTCCACCATCTGCACTGCCTGGTGCAGATTGGGGTCGAAGGGCTCGCCGCGTGCCTCGATGGGTTGCACGCCCAGCTTGGCCAGCGCGTCGTGTAATTGCCGGTTGATCAGTTCCAGGCCCTGATGAAACTCTTCGCTGTTGCGCTCCGGCGTTGCCAGCGCGCGATCAAAGCTATCCACCACTGGCAACAGCGACTTGATCGCTTCCGCCAGCGCGTATTCGCGGAACTCCTGCTGCTCGCGCGCGTTGCGTTTGCGGAAATTGTCGAATTCCGCCTGCAGGCGAGCCAACCGGTCGAGCAGCGTGTCGCGCTCTTGCCGCAGACGTTCGCACTCTTCCTGCTGCGCCCCGGTGATGCTGGCCGCCTCGGTTTCCGTGTCCTCTGCCGGCGGCAGCTCGTGCTCGATGTCGAGCGACGGAGCATCGCCGTCGGCCTTTCCATTTCCTGGCGCCATGGTTCCCTATTCCGATTCGTTCAAAATCTTGTCGAACAGCCGCGCGATGTACGACACGGCGGTAATGGTGTGCTGGTAGTCGATGCGGGTCGGGCCGATCACGGCCAGCGTTCCCATCACTTCCCCGCCCACGCGTGCCGGCGCTCCGATGAGCACGAAATTCCGCAGGTACGGCGCCGCCTCCTCCAGACCTATGACCACGCGCACCGCTTCCTGCTTGGCGTCCAGGTAGGCGCTCAACAACTGGATGACGCGCTGTTTCTCCTCCAGCGTTTGCAGAAGCTGCCGCAGCCGCTGCTTGTCTTCCTCGCTGGCGACCAGGTTAGCCGCGCCCTCCAGATAGATGCCCTGGGTGGCGGTTTCGCTTCCCAACGCGCCTTGGCGGTAGAGTTGCTCGATCGACTGCATGAGCCGGTCGTACTCGCTGCGCTCGCGCTGAATACGCTGCTCCAACTCGACCTGGATGGCCGCCAAGGTCCAGCCACGGAAGTTCTCGTTGATGTAGCGGGCCGCGATTTCCAGGTCCGATTGCGGCAAGTCGACGGTCATGCGCAGCACGCGATCGCGCACCACCCCCGACTTCATCACCACCACTGCCAGGACTTTCTTGTCGCCGAGACGGGAAAAGTAAATGTGATCGAGCGCGTTCTTGGGCCCGCCGCTGGCCACCGTGACACCCACTCCGTGTGAGATCAGCGAGAGCACGTGCGAGGTGCGCTCCAGGAAATCCTGCACGTCGGTGACGCCGTGCAGCGTGGTCTCGATCACTCCCCTGTCCTCGGGCGCCAGCTCGGCCTGGCCGCTGATCTGGTCCACGTAGTAGCGATAAGCGTCGGTGGTCGGTACGCGCCCGGCGGAGGTGTGCGGTTGCTCCAGGTAACCGGCGTCCGACAGATCCGACATCACGTTGCGGATGGTAGCCGGGCTAAGGCCTTCGCGATTGATACGCGCCAGAGTGCGCGAGCCGATGGGTTCTCCGGTCGCGATGTAACTTTCCACAATCGCGGTCAGGATCTCGTGCTCGCGGGCGCCGATTTGTCCACCAGGCGGCATAGACTTCCAACAGATCTCTAGCTCTAAGTACCTTTAGATGCAAAAACTTAGGATTCGACTCCAGCCTCCTCCGATTGTAGGAAGAAGGGGATGGGAAGTCAAGGTTAGCAGTCACAGCGATGGAGTGCTAAGGCGGTTTCGGGTTTCAGTTTCAGATCGCGCGCCCCCGACGGTTCGGTGCTGAAACTGAAACTGAAATAGAAACTTACATAACCTGGATCACGTTCTCCGGACTCGCCGCGCGGATTGCCTGCACCCGATCAATGACGCGCTGGGTAAAGGCGAACAAGGACTTAGCGTGCAGCGAATTCGGACCCTCCAGCACGACGGGATGGCCGCTGTCGCCGCCCTTGCGGATGTCGGGATCGATTTCGATCTGCCCCAGGAACGCCAGCCCGAACTGTTCCGCCGTGCGTGCGCCGCCGCCCTTGGAGAAGATATCGATCTCATGGTGGCAATGCGGGCAGGCGAAGTGGCTCATGTTCTCGACCAATCCGACCAAGTCCACCTTCATCTGGCGGAACATCTCGATTGCCTTGCGCGCGTCCTGCAACGAGACATCGCTGGGCGTGGAAACCACGATGGCGCCGGTGACCGGCACGGTCTGGATCAGCGACATGGCGACGTCGCCCGTGCCCGGAGGCAGGTCCACGACGAGGTAATCGAGCGTGCCCCACTCCACACGCTGCACGAATTCGCGAATCATCTGGTGCAACATGGGGCCGCGCCAGATCAGCGGCTTGTCGCCCGGGTTGAGGAAGCCGACCGAGATCACCTTCACGCCGTAGCGCTCCAGCGGTTCGATGCGGTTGTCGCCGACAATGCGCGGCGTGGAACCGGACCCCAGCATGAGCGGCACGTTGGGACCATAGACGTCGGCGTCGAGCAGGCCGACTTTGTGCCCGAGCTTGGAGAGCGCGAGCGCCAAGTTGACGGCGAGCGTGGTTTTGCCGACGCCGCCTTTGCCCGAGCCCACGGCGACGATCGCGTCCACACCAGGCAGCGGCTGCGGTCCCATCGGCGGTTGTGCGTGCATGTGGCTCAAGGGAGAACCTCGTGTATGGAGTAATTGTCGATTATACGACCTCCGGCCAATCGGGTGGTCAGGTGGTCTGGCGCCAGATCCAGCCGAGATGCCGGCCAATTGACCTTGTATTCGCATGCGTCTACCATCGAGTAGGAGTCTGCAGTGGAACTCAAGATCGAAACTGAGCGCGAAGACGACGGCCGGTGGATCGCTGAAATCGCAAACATGCCCGGCGTGATGTGTTACGGCGATTCAGAAGAAGCGGCGATCGCGGCTGCCCAAGCCCTCGCACTGCGCGTACTTGCCGACCAGATCGAACACCAAAATTCCGTCCAGCGCTTCATCACCATCACCTGCTCTTGAGTACGTGGCCCAGCACGAAGGCGATCCGGGTTCTGCGTGCCTTGCAGAGACTCGGCTGGGCCGAGCAACACCGCGCGGGTTCCCACCGCATCCTTGTGCGCGAGGGATGGGCTAATTTCATCTGGGCTTTTCACGAGCACGATGAGATCGGGCCAAGAATGTTGGCCCGCATCGCAAAGCTCACTGGCCTGAAACCGGATGATCTCTAATCAAGCTTTTCCCGCCAGATACCCGCCGTCGACCGGAAAGGCCGCGCCGGTCACCCACTTAGATTCGTCGCTGGCGAGATAGACCGCACATTCCGCAATTTCCTCAGGCTTGCCAAAGCGCGGGATGGCGTGCAGGGCAATGCGTGCGGCGCGCGCGGCGCGCGGGTCGGGCGCTTTCTGGACGAATTCAGCGACCAACTCGGTCTCGACGATGCCCGGACAGATGCAGTTGACGCGAATGCCTTCCGCGCCGTGGTCCAGCGCCATGGATTTGGTCAGCAGGGTCACGGCGCCCTTCGACGCCGAGTAGGCAACGCGGTTGCGCAAGCCTATTAACCCGAGCACCGAGGACATATTGATGATGGAGCCACCGCCGGCTTCGCGCATCGGTTGCAACGCCGCGCGCGAAAGCATCCACACCGCCTTCACGTTGGTGTCGAAGGTCTGGTTCCAGTCGCGCTCGGTGAGGCTTTCGGCGGTGCCGGCAATGAGCACGCCGGCGTTGTTGACCAGCACGTCGAGTCGGCCGAACCGCTTCAGAGTCACGTCCAAGATTCGCTGCACGTCTTTGTGCCGGCTGACATCGACGGGAATGGCGATGGCGGCGTTGCCGATGTCCCGGGCGACAGCTTCGATCGGCCGGTTGCGGCGTCCGACGAGCGCGACCTGGGCCCCCTCGCGAGCGAAGGCGATGGCGATGGCGCGACCGATGCCGGTGCCGGCGCCGGTCACAATGGCGACTTTGTCTCGCAAACGCAAGGCAGCAGATTAACGCAGACGAAGGGGGATCGGGAAGGCGCCCAATCCTCTAAAGGTCACTTTGGAAACCATCGGCCCACCGCTCTTGCACATCCCCAAATCACCGACACAAAGATCAGAATCAAACCTAGTGTGCCAAACGCCTGTACGATGCCGGGAGGTTTCCATTCCAACACCCACTCATCGGGTAGTCCTGCCAGTCGGCGCCGAAGTATGCTTGTCCACAGTACAGCTAACACGAGCATCGCAACTCCGAGCCCGCCAATGCGTGCGTTGGGTGTGAAGCGCTTCACGTGATTCTCGTCGCTGCTCAATGCCCATCCCCCGCCTCCAGAGCGACCTTGCCTCTGAACATGCGGTAGATGAAGACGAAATACCCGATCGCGAACACCATCCCGATGCACCACCACACCAGCCCGACCGACAGCCCGTGATGTCCCGCCGCGGTGTTGTAAATGGTCAGCGAGTTCTTCTGGTCATTGGCGGCGGGAAGGACGGATGGATAAATCCCGAAGGCAGCGCCGGCGAGCGTGGCGCCGATGTAGACGGACGAGCACAGCAATGCCGCTTTTTCGCGGTACCGGGTCGCGAAGTAGCGCACGCCCAGCAGGCTGGCAAAGACGACGACCGGAATCGCCAGGCCGATTGGCCAGCGCTGGTAGTTGTTCACCACGTCCAGATGCACGCCCAAGGTCAGCAGCAGGCTGATGCAGGTGAGCGCCAGCACCCCCGGCCAGGCCGCCAGCGCAATCCGGCGCGCGCGTTCGTTGATCGCCCCGGAGGTCTTGTGCGCGATGTAGAGCGCGCCATGCATGGTGAGGGTGGCCAGCGCCATTACCCCGGTCATGACGGTGAACCAATCGAGGATGCCCGGCTGCGGTCCGACGCGCCAGTTGGTCCACAGCGGCTCGAAGAAGTAGCCGTCGTTGTTCAGCGGCACTCCGCGCACCACGTTGCCCAGGGCCGCGCCGAAGAAAATCGCCAGCAGAATGCTGGAAAGCGAAAAGATCACATCGAAGAAGCCGCGCCACACCGGGCTTTGCAGGTGAGTGCGGAACTCGATGCCGATGGCGCGCAACATCAACAGCCAGAGCACCATCATCAGCGGCAGATAGAAGCCGCTGAAGCTGGAGGCGTAGAGCAGGGGGAAGGCGAAGTAAAGCGTGCCACCGGCGGCGACCAGCCAGACTTCATTGCAGTCCCACACCGGGCCGATGGCGCGAATGATGGTGCGCCGCTCTTCGTCGGTCCGCCCGGCGACGAGATGAATGATGCCCGCGCCGATGTCGAAGCCGTCGAGCACGACGTAGGCGACCAGCATGAGCGCGACAAGCACAAACCAAAGCGTTTCCATCATCCCACCTCCACCCGTTAAGGCAGCCTGGCCGGGGCGGCGTCCTCCGGCCCGCGATCAATTTCGCGAGAAACCAGGAAGAGGAACAAGAACGAAAGCACGGTGTACATGCCCATGAAGCCCAGCAGCGTAAACATCCCATTGCCCGCCGAGACCATCTTCGAATAGCCGTCGGCGGTGCGCATCAGACCGTACACCAGCCAAGGCTGGCGGCCGATCTCGGCCGTCATCCAGCCGGCCGTGTTGGCGATGTAAGGAAACGGGAAGCTGAGCATCAGGATCCACAGCGCCCAGCGCGCGTCGAACAGCTTGTTGCGCCACAGCAGCGCCGCCGAGAGCGCCATGATGGCGATGAAGATCGTCCCCAGCCCCACCATGATGTGGTAGCTGTAGTAGAGCAGTGGGATGTTCTCCGGCCTGTCTTGCTCAGGAAATGCATCCAGTCCCCGCACTTCGGCGTTCCAGCGCTTGTAGGTCAGGAAGCTGAGCATCTTGGGAACAACCAGCGGGTTGTCGATCTGCTGCTTTTCGCTGTCGGGCTGGCCGATGATCACCAGCGCCGCGCCGGGTTGGGTTTTGAACAGCGCTTCCATGCCCGCCAGTGTGGCCGGTTGATGACGCGCGAGCATGCGGCCCTGCCCGTCGCCAGTGGGGAACACTTGCAGGATGGAGAAAATGACGCCCGCAATCACGCCGGTGCGGAGGTAAATCTGCGCCTGCTCGCGGTGCTGGCGGCTGAGCAGATAGAACGCGCCGACGGCCGCCATCACGAACGCCCCGGTAATCACCGCGCCGCTCATGTTGTGCGCGTACTGCCAACCGGCCCAGGGGTTCAGCAGCAGCTCCCAGAAGCTGCGCAGTTGTACGCTGCCGTCGGGCATGAGGACGTAGCCGGTGGGGTGCTGCATCCAGGCATCGGTGGCGACGATGAAGTATCCCGACAGCCATGATCCGGCGAAGACCATGAATCCGCTGAACCAGTGCAGCTTCGGACCCAGCCGCTTCTCGCCATAAAGGAACAGCCCCAGGAAGGTGGATTCCAGGAAGAAGGCAAACATGCCTTCCATGGCAAGCGTCTGGCCGATGACGCCGCCGGCCCAGCGCGAGAAGTGCGACCAGTTGGTGCCGAACTGAAATTCCATCGGGATGCCGGTCACCACGCCGAGCACGAAATTAATTCCGAAAATCTTCGCCCAGAATCGCGCCGCGCGGTTGTAGCGGTCGTCGTGCTTCCACAGCGCCAGCGACTTCAGCGCCAAGATCAGCGGCGCCAGTCCCATGGTCAACTGCGGGTACAGGTAGTGATACGTCACCGTGAAGGCGAAGTGCAGCCGGTGAATGACAAGCGCGCTGTCCATAAATGATCTCGCCGTATAGGGAACTGCCTGCCCGCCGGGCTGGCGGAAGTCAGCGACCAAGCCCCAAGCTCAGGCCGCGAACACACTAATAGCTTCCCTGCACCAGTGTCCAGAAGACGATGGAACGCCGGCGGTGACCGGAGTCACGAATTACGAGGACCTTCGCCTTAAAGTCCGGACCAATCGCGAATCGCCAAGGGCCGACGGCTAAAGGCCAGCGGCTAGCCTAAAGCAGTTCTTTGCGTTGTGGCTGGCGTGCTTCGCGGCGCCGACCGGCTTCTTCGTAGCGGCGTTTCTCTTCTTCGGTCTCAGGAATCACCGGCGCCACCGTCAGACGGCGTCCGTCGCGATCCACGGCGACGAAGGTGAGCAGCGCCGAGCTGACGTGCGAGCGCTCGTCTTTGATGTAGCTCTCCACGAAGACCTTGACACCGACTTCCATCGAGGTGTGGAAGGTGCGGTTCACCGACGATTGCAGAATCACCAGGTCGCCGACCCGGACGGGCGTAAGAAAATCCAAGTGATCAATGGAGGCGGTGACTACGTAGTTGCGCGAGTGGCGGTGCGCCGCCAGCGCTCCCGCCAGGTCGATCCAGTGCATCAACCGGCCGCCCAGCAGCGAGCCGAGCGGGTTGGCGTCGTTGGGCAAGACGATCTCGGTCATTTCCGATTGCGATTCGCGCACCGGGCGCGGCTCAAGCTTCACATTCTCTGGGCCCATCAATCAGCCTCACTTGCCCGGCGGCGCCGGTAAGAATGGAGGAAGCACTCAGCCATTTTCTGGATGCGCGTGTCGTCATGCGTGGACGACCAGCGGCTGGCGGCGACGTCGAACTCCAGCATGCCATGCGCAGCCGGGGCATGCCCGATCTCGCAGACGAATTGCACCGTGAGCTTACCATCGCGATCGCGAGCCAGCGAGAATCTCACGGCATCGCAGTGGCGTTCGCGCGGCAGCCGCGGACACGTCCGCGCATATCCAAGGTTGCAGCCGTGCACCAATTCTTCTTCCGTGGGTTGCGCCCCTTCGTGGCCGGGTGCGGTGCAGTGGCCCGTCCATCCATCGCCGAGCGGCAGCCGCGCCGGATGCGGCCACGGCGGATTCTCAATTCGCTGCAGCGGCAGGAAGTAGGGACAGGCCATGAAGCGGACATTGTAAACCAGTGGTCAGTGGCCAGTGGCTGCAGGCACGAAGGGCACGGCTTCAGCGTGCCGTAAACGTAGCTTTCTTCTCTGTCATTCCGAGGGGCTTTAGGACCGAGAAATCTGCAGTCGCTTCTCTCCGCGAGAGTCTTCCGCCGCTGAACCTGAAACTGGAAACCGAAACTTGTTACACTGACCGCCGGCCACTAGCCACTGGCCGTTATCTTATGGATCGCATCGCCGCGCTCAAGGAATTGCTCGCCGAGAACCCCACCGACGCCTTCGCACGCTACGGCCTTGCCATGGAGTATTCCAAGGCAGGGGACGTCGCTGGCGCGCTCGACGAATTCAACACCATCCTGCGGCACAACCCGGACTACGTGCCCGCCTACCAGATGGCCGGCCAGATGCTCGTGAATGCGGGCCGCATCGAGGAAGCACGCAAGCTGTTCGAGAGCGGAATTGCCAGCGCGCGCCGCAGCGGCAACCAGCACGCGGCGTCGGAGATGCAAGGGATGCTGGACGTGCTTCCGTTATAGCCATCGGCCATTAGCCCTTGGCCAATAGCTCTTGGAATGCGACGCCCAATGGCTGACGGCCAACGGCTAATTGCTGCGTTTCAGCTTCCGCGCCATTCCCCATTCCACCAAACCCGGAAACATCTGGTACAGCTTAGTGACGAACCAATAGTACTGCGGAGTAAATACTTCGCGCTTGCCCTTCAAGTATCCATTGAGGGTATCGCGGGCCACGGTTTCGGCGCTGGCGCCGCGCTGGTCGGCGGAATTCAGCCGCCGCGGCTCGCGGCCCTGAGTCTTGTTGGCGTTGAAGTCGGTGCCAATGTAGCCGGGGCAGACGGTCAGCACATGCACGCCTGTGCCCAGCAGTTCCACGCGCGCCGCCTTGCCGATAGCGTTGATGGCGAACTTGGTCGCGCTGTACGCCGCGGAATATGGCAGGGGAATATGCCCGGCGACGCTGGAAATATTGATGATGGCGCCGCCGCCCTGCCGCTTCATCACCGGGATCGCCGCCTGCATGCCTTCGATGGCGCCGAACAGGTTGGTGTCGAACATGCGTCGGTACGCGTCTCGGTCCATCATTTCAACCGAATCGCTCAAGCCGTGCCCGGCGTTGTTGACCCAGATGTCCAGGCGGCCGAAGTTGTGCACGGTCAACGAAAGTACGCGGTCAATCTCCTCGCGGTTGCGGACGTCGCAGGCCAGCGCCAGCGTGCTTTCCGGACGGCCGATACGCGCGCGCGCCGCCTCCACCCGCGCCGAGTCGCGCGAAGTCAGAACGACGGTAGCGCCTTCGTCCACAAACAGCCGGGCCAGCGCCTCTCCGATCCCCATGGAAGCGCCGGTGATGACCGCAATTTTTCCGTCGAGTTGTGCAGGCATGCTTCGCTTCTAACGGGTGCCGAAAACGAAGTCAAGCTTGAGAATCCCGCCGTTGCCGAACTAGATACCGAGATCCTTCAGCCGCTGCAATGGGCGGGCTAGCACGACTTTGTTCCCACGCACCACCAGAGGACGCTGGATCAGCTCCGGATGCTTGACCATCAGGGCAACCAGTTCGTCGTCACTCCTATTCTTTCCAGCGACGAATTGCTGGAATGCCGCTTCCCGGGTGCGCATTGCGTCCATCGGTTTCAGGCCCGCGCGGCGCAGCAATTCTTTCAGGGCCTCGGCGGTGAGCGGCTGCTTGGCATAGTCCACCGCCTCGAAGTCAAGGCCCTTTCCGGTCAAGATCCTCTTGACCTCGCGGCAGGTGCTTCAGGTGGGCTTTTCGTAGACGGTGATCTTCTCGCGTGCCATGGCGACAGGGTACTCTCCTCCTACGTTAACGTGGTAAAAGCCGCCTCAAGCGTTCTTCCAACATGGAAGGCGAATTCGTGAACGGCTCATGGCCGGCTGCAAGCTCGCTAATTTCCCGCGCCTTCTTCCCCGCTCAGCGCTTCCGCCGCCTCGACTGCCGTCGCATAGGTCTCGAACACAGTTGCCAGCTTGGTGATTTGCAGCACATCGCGCACCCGTCCGGTCAGGCCCGCCAGCACGATCGTCTTTTGTGCCCGGGCCGCAGTGGTGAGCAAGCGGATCAACTCCCCCACCCCCGAGCTGTCAATGAAGCTGACATTCGAGAGATTCAGCACAACATTGGGCGCTTGCCCAAGCAGTTCCATGACCTGCTGTCGGAGATGCGCCGTTTCATCCCCAAAAACGATTCTGCCGTGACAATCCAGGATCAGGGCTAGTCCGTACATCCGGCTGCTGGTTTTGAGCAACATGGTTCCCCCAACCACCTCCGGCGTACCTTACTATTTTGCGGCGCCAGGATACACAAAAACTTTCGCCGATCGTCATTTTCCCTGGGGCTGAATCTCTGCGTTCCCAGATACGGACACATCTGAGGCCCCCGCTTTAGTTTCCATCCCTCCCCGAGCCGCGGGCATCCGTGTGGGTCAGAACTTTGTTGACAGGGCCTTAGTGCTCAGGCCAGAATTTTTCGATAGAAGTCCCTCCCCTGGGGACTAATATTTTCTCCCCCACAAACTAGTGTGCCCGTGACGGTGCAATAGCGTGCGAAACTCACGACTCGCGCCCCGCGCCCGGATAACTCGCATGAATCGACGCGATAAAAACTTTGAATTTCTCCCCGCGCTTCTTCCCACGTAAAAATGAGGCACGGCACTCTGCCGTCGCCTCACCCCTTGATGGAGTATGATGCGCGCTGTTATGCGGAAACTGGGTCTCGGGCTCCTGTTACTTCTTGCCACCGGGCACTCGCTCGCCCAAACTGCCACCGCCTCTCAGGCGGATCGCCTCCTCAAGCTCGAGCAGCAGGTTGCCGACGCTAAAGGCTCCGCCGACAACGCCTGGATGCTGATGTGCGCGGCCCTTGTCCTGCTGATGACCGGCCCTGGCCTCGCGCTTTTCTACGGCGGCCTGGTACGCAAGAAGAACGTGCTCTCCACCATGATGCAGAGCTTCGCCATGATGGCCATCGTCACGGCGCTCTGGGCGATGGTCGGTTACAGCCTGGCCTTCGCTCCCGGCAACGGCTTCATCGGAGGACTGCAGCACGCGTTGCTGCGCGGCGTGGGCGCGCAACCCGACCCCGACTATGCCGCCACCATTCCGCAGCAGACGTTCATGATCTACCAACTCATGTTCGCCATCATCACCCCGGCGCTCATCTCCGGCGCCTTCGCCGAGCGCATGAAGTTCAGCGCCATGGCTTTGTTCATGGCGCTGTGGTCGCTGTTGGTATACGCACCGATGGCGCACATGGTCTGGGGCAAGGGCGGAATTCTCAACGCCTCGCTCGGCGGACGCTTCCCCACCCTCGATTTCGCCGGCGGCACCGTGGTTCACATCACTTCCGGCGTCTCGGCCCTGGTCTGTGCACAATATCTCGGCCGCCGCATCGGATATCCCAAGGACATGATGCCGCCGCACAGCGTGGTGCTGAGCTTCATCGGCGCCTGTCTGCTGTGGGTGGGATGGTTCGGATTTAACGCCGGCAGCGCGCTTTCCTCGGGGAGCCTCGCCACCAGCGCCTTTGTTGCGACCCACTTTGCGGCCGCAGCTGCGGCGATTGGCTGGGCCGCCTCCGAATGGATACGCAACGGCAAGCCCAGCGTGCTGGGGGCAATCTCCGGCGCGGTGGCGGGACTGGTGGCCATCACACCGGCGTCGGGTTTTGTCGGCCCCATGCCGGCGCTGCTGATCGGGCTCGTCGCCGGCGGCTTCTGCTATTTCATGGTCGCCAGCGTCAAAGCGCTCTTCGGCTATGACGATTCCCTCGACGCCTTCGGCGTGCACGGCGCCGGTGGCACCATCGGCGCGCTACTCACCGGCGTTTTTGCCACCAAGATCATCAACCCGATCTTTCACGATGCGCAGGGCAACGCGCTCGCATTGGGCTTCATGGACGGCAACTTCCACCAACTGCTCAACCAACTCGTCGGCGTGGTGATCGCCTGGGTGCTCGCCATCGTTGGCACGCTCATCATTTTGAAATTTGTGGACACCGTGCTCGGCCTGCGCGTCCCCGCCGAACACGAGGTCCAGGGCCTGGATTTCACGCAGCACGGCGAAGAGGGCTACTATCTGGAAGCCTCCGCACTGTAACCGAACTCGGAACTCACTATGACCAAACTCGAAGCCGTCATCCAACCCTCCAAGCTCGACGCCGTCAAGGACGCGCTGCTGGAAATCGGAGTCGAGGGCATGACCGTCCTCGAAGTCCGCGGCCACGGACGCCAGAAGGGCCACACCGAGTTCTACCGCGGCCGCGAGTACAGCGTCGATCTTCTTCCCAAGGTGAAGATCGAAATCGTCCTCGCCGATGAACTGGTGGACAAGGCCGTCCACGCCGTCCTCGACCACGCGCGCACCGGCAAAATCGGCGACGGTAAGATCTTCCTCTCTCGCGTCGATGAGGCCATCCGCATCCGCAACGACGAACGGGGAGTGGCGGCGCTGTAGCGATTGAACGTCATGGAGACCTCCGCTCGCATCCTCAGTTTGCGCGACCTCTACTCCCGTGAGTCATCCCGCATCCGCAAAGCATTCGACGCCACCACCGACGGCATGGCGGCCGCCACCCAGCGCTCCGGCCTGGTCGACCAGGTCGCGCTCCGGCTGTGGCAGGAACTCAGCGGCAATGGCGGCGCATCTCCGAACGGATTTTGCCTGGTCGCGCGCGGCGGGTACGGGCGCGGCACTTTGTTTCCGCATTCCGACATCGATCTGCTTTTCCTCTCCGACAATCCGGCCCTCCTGAACCGCTTCAAGGATTCCATCGGCCGCATGTGCCAGCAGATGTGGGACCTCGGTTTGCGCGTCGCGCCCACCGCGCGCACGGTTTCCGGCTGTTCTGAATTCGATGCCAACAACGTCGAACTCACACTCTCGCTGCTCGACTGCCGCCAGCTCGCCGGCGACCGCCAGCTCTTTCGCCTGTTTCACGGCCAAACCATCCCCGATGTTGTCCATCGCAACTGGCCCGCCCTGGTGGAAACCCTGGTCGAGCTGACGCGCACACGTCACGCCAAGTACGGCAACACCGTCTTTCATCTCGAACCCCAGGTGAAGGAGTGCCCTGGCGGCTTGCGCGACTTCAACGTAGCCTGCTGGCTGTCATTCCTCGCCACCGTCGAAAAGCAGGGCAAGGGCTCCGACCGGCCGCCGATGGAAGTTCTCGTGCGCCGGGATCACCAGGCTGCGGTCGCATTCCTGATGTCGGCGCGCTGCTTCCTGCACTATCTCCACGGGCGCGACGACAACAACCTGACCTGGGAAGCGCAAGACGCGGCCGCCGCCAAGGGCATCGGCGTCGACGGCCACCCTTCCGACAATCCCGCCGAGTGGATGCGGAATTATTTTCGTCACGCGCGCCCCATCAGCCGCTGGACCAACCAGCTCCTGGAGGAAGTCGCCGCCGCGCGCTCTTCACTCTATCGCCAGTTTCTGAGCTGGCGCTCGCGCGTCTCCAATCCCGATTTCTCGGTCGTGAGCGGCCGCGTTTACCTGCAGCAATCGAGCGCCGTACGCGATCCGGAACTGCTCTTGCGCATGTTCGAATTCATCGCCCGCCACGGCCTCAGACTCGCCGCCGACACCGAATTCCGCATCGAGCAGGCGCTGGGGACGCTCAGCTTCCCTACCGGGCCTGAGCTCTGGTCGCATCTCCGCGAAGTCCTGCTCTCGCCCCACGCCGCCCTCGCGCTGCGCGACATGCACGCGCTCGGCGTCCTCGACACCGTGCTCCCCGAATACCGGCTGATTGATTCGCTCGTCATCCGCGACTTCTACCACCGCTACACCGTGGACGAGCATTCCTTCGCCGCCATCGAGAGCTTGCATCGCCTCAAGAAGCCGGAGACCGAATGGGAAGCTCCCTACGCGACCATCTTTTCCGCACTCGAGCACCCCGAACTGCTCCTTCTCGCCGTGCTGCTGCATGATGTCGGCAAGGGCTTGCCGGAGGGCAGCCACGTTGACGGCAGCCTCCAACTCGCCGAAGCTGCCTTTACGCGGCTTGCGCTTTCCGAGCGGCAGCGCGACACCGTGCGCTTCCTCATCGCCCATCATCTGGAAATGTCGGCCGCCATGCGCCGCGACATCTTCGATCACGAAAACGTGCACGCCTTCGCCGAAAGGGTCGGCTCGCCCGAGCGCCTGAAGATGCTCTGCCTGCTCAGCTACGCCGACATCCGTGCCGTTAATCCGCAGGCCCTCACTCCGTGGAAAGCGGAGAATCTCTGGCACCTCTACATGGCGACCGCGAACTATCTGGATCGCAGCGCCGACGATGCCTCCTTTCAGGCCACGCTTCAACGTGAGTATGTCGACAAGGTCAGCGCGCTGATTCCGCGCCGCGAACCAGAACTGCGCGACTTCCTCGCCGGCCTGCCGCAACGTTATCTGCGCGCACATTCCGCCGACCAGATCGCCGCCCACTTCGATATGGCATCGAAGCTGAATCAGCAGCCGGTGCAACTGGAGCTGGGCACTGCGCGCAACCTCTACGACCTGACGCTCATCACCCGCGACCGCCCGTCACTGTTCGCGACCCTCTGCGGCGCCCTCACCGCCTGGAGCATGGACATCGTCAAGGCCAACGCCTTCACCAGCCACAACGGGGTAGTCGTGGACACGCTCTCCTTCCGCGACCGCTTCCGCACCCTGGAACTGAATCCGCCCGAGCGCGAACGCTTCCAGCGCAACCTCATCGAGGTTCTCAGCGGCAACGCCGATATCACCCACCTCATCGAGAGCCGCATGGCTGCCGGCCAGGTCGCGCCCGTGAAGGTGACCGTCGAAACCCGTCTCACCTTCGACAACGACAGCTCTTCCCACAGCACGCTCCTGGAAGTGATCGCGCAGGACCGCCCCGGCCTGCTCTACCGCGTCGCCTCCACCCTGGCGCGCCACGGCTGCAACATCGAAATCGCTCTGATCGATACCGAAGGCCAAATGGCCATTGACGTCTTCTACGTCAGCCGCAATGGCGCCAAGCTCGACCCCACGATCCAGGAGTCCTTAAAGACCGCGCTCCACCAGGAACTCCCTGTGCATGGAACGACGCAGCCTCAGCCGCGGGGCGGCATTCGTTAGCCCGGAGGTGGCGACACCTTGATGTCCTCCGAGGGTCAACCCAGTCATCATTATTCAATTGCCCAATCGCCCCATCACGCAAGCGCCCCCCTCGGTGCTATCGTATTAACGACTTCATGCCTAACAATCCCGAAACCAACGAATCCTTCGACGCCATGCTCTCGCAATACGAGCAGAGCCATGCGCGGACCGATCGCCGCCAGCAGATCGAAGGCACGGTCGTTGCCGTGACCGCTGACTCAGTGCTTCTCGACATCGGTTTCAAAACGGAAGGCATCCTGCCCCTCTCCGCCTTCCAGGACGCCGCCGAAACCGTGAAGCCCGGCGACCGGTTCCCGGTCTCGGTCACCGGCCGCGACGCCGAAGGCTACTACCAGCTTTCGCGCTCGCGGGTGGAGCGCCCCACCGACTGGTCTTCGCTCGAGCAGGCCTTCGCCGAAAAAGCCACCATCGTGGGCACCGTTACCGCCGTCGTCAAAGGCGGCCTGAGCGTGGACGTCGGCGTGCGCGCCTTCATGCCTGCCTCACGCAGCGGCGCGCGCGACGCCGCCGAAATGGAAAAGCTTGTCGGCCAGGAAATCCGTTGTCGTATTACCAAGCTCGACGTCACCGATGAGGACGTCGTTGTGGACCGCCGCGCCGTCGCCGAAGAAGAAGAACGCTCTTCCAAACAACGCCGCTACTCGGAATTGAAAGAGGGCGATACGGTCACCGGCACCGTCCGCAGCCTCACCGACTACGGTGCCTTCGTTGACATCGGCGGCGTGGACGCCCTGCTCCACGTCGGCGACATCGCTTGGAGCCGCGTCAACAAGCCCGCCGACGTATTCTCCGTCGGCCAGCAGATCGAAGCGCGCGTGCTGAAGATTGATTCCAACCAGCGCCGCATTTCCATCGGCCTCAAGCAACTTCAAGCCCATCCCTGGGAGTCCGTCGCGGAAAAGTACAAGGTCGGCGAGCGCGTGCGCGGCGCCGTTACCCGGATCGTGGACTTTGGCGCCTTCGTCGAACTGGAGCCGGGTGTGGAAGGCCTGATTCACATTTCGGAAATGTCGTGGGGCAAGCGGGTGAGAAAAGCCAGCGACGTGGTTAAGCAGGGCGACACGGTCGAAGCCGTCATTCTGGGCGTCAACCTCGCCGACCGCCGCATCTCGCTCGGTCTCAAGCAGGCGTTAGGCGATCCATGGATCGAGGCGGCGCAAAAATTTCCCGCCGGCTCCGTCATCGAAGGCCCGGTGACCAGCCTCACCAACTTCGGCGCATTCGTGCAACTGGTGGACGGCGTCGAGGGCATGATTCACGTCGGTAATATCAGCGCCGAAAAGCGAATCAATCACCCGCGCGACGTGCTCTCGGTTGGCCAGACCGTCCGCGCCCAGGTCCTGGAGTTCGATCGCGACAAGCGTCGCATCTCGCTCGGCATGAAGCAGCTTGTACCCACCGGCCTCGACGAATACCTTGCCGAGCACAAGCTGGACGACGTCGTTACCGGGCGCTTGATCGAAATTTCCGGCGCCGAGGGCCGCGTCGAACTCGGCGAAGGCATCCTCGCCACCTGCCACATTCCCGCCGCCGCGCAGGAAAAGGGACCCGCCGAAAAAGACCATCGCCAGGAAGAACCCCGTGCCGCCAGGCCGGACCTGTCCACCCTCACTTCCATGCTGAACGCCCGCTGGAAGGGCGCGTCCGCCCCCAGCGCGTCGTCCAAACCGCAACCGCTCATGGCCGGCCAGGTGCGGAGCTTTCGCATTACCAGGCTGGATCCTGCTACCAAGAAGATCGAATTGGATTTGTCGCCATAGCTGCCGGACGGCGTCCCAAGTTGCGGAGAATCCCTGGCCTTCGTCCCTTATGGCCGACAGTCCAACTCGACTCCATACCACCGGAGAATCTTGCGAAGGTCATGTCGGTAGATGCAGGCGAGGGAGTAGAGGCGGTAAATACTGGGGGTCGCACCCTGCACTTCGATCTCATGCAGGCGACTGGCGCCGATTTTGAAACCAGGGTTTCGGCGCCTTGCGGCGACTTGTCCGCTTGCGAAAGCAACGTCGCGGAGCGTGAGACCGGTTTTCTGCCGTAAACGGCGGAGTCGTTTGCCGGCAAAGCGAGCGCTCTGATAGATGGAATTGCCGCCCACAGCACCCCCCAAAAATGCGACTGGTACTATAGTACTAGCCGCATTTTTCTGCGAGTTTTTTCGCCCATTCTGTCGATCTGTTGTGCAAGTGTAACTGGAAGGTCCTTGATCGGGGCTTCCGCACAGCCGAGTCGTGCCTGCCTTTGTTCCAAAACAGATTTTGTTCCGAAAACGTATCAATTCCCATTTCCTTGCGTGCTGGGCCGGCACATGGGCAATAGTTCTGTCGTGGAAGAGCTGAGCCGACGTGAGCGGCAGATCGTTTTACTGGTTGCCAAAGGCTGGACAAACGGCCAAGTAGCTGCGTATCTCAATCTTTCTGAACAGACGGTCAAGAATCACCTGCGAAACATCTACAAGAAGCTCCGCGTCCGCAACCGCGTCCAGCTTGTCAGACTAGTCCTCTCCGCCGCCTGAAGGAGCCTGATTCATGCGCTGCAGGGGCCCGGCCACCTGATATCCGCAGCCCGCGGAGCAGCCTCCAATACCAGCCCGCAATCTCCCGATGCCCCAACCCCGAGCACCAGCAGGTCGAGCGGCGTCTCGACTGCCTCGCCAAACGTCAACCAGTCTTTCAGCCGGACTTTGAGCGTCGAGCCGTCATCGCCCAACTCGAGATTGGCGGAGACGAGCCGCCAGCGATGACGCGAGCAGCACAAACCAAGTTGGTCGGGGCGATTCTGCCAGCGAAAGCGGCGGCCGGTCCGAAGGGATGAGCCGCCCCGCCTTAACGAACCCTCTCAACCCCCTTGGAATGTTGGCGTCCCCGGCGGGATTCGAACCCGCGCTACCGCCGTGAAAGGGCATTTTAGCGGTTTTGCCGAAGCTTGCCAGGGGTTGCAACGGGTTACCGCGCTCCCGTGTTCATGCGCCTTCTCTCGCCATACGACCTGATGCCGCCTTGGCCCTGTTTGCGGCTGTTTCGTTTCCCCGCATCACCGCCAATTAATGCTTCGTGAGCTGGAGTCTCAACTGACGCCCCGGCAGAACACCTCCCGCCCCCCCTGCGCAAGCGGTCTAAAGGTCCACGCACGACTCACAGTTTCTTTCGGTTCTTGTGACCCGGACGCTCAGAGCGGGAGTAGAATACGATGCTCTCCCCTTGATGGCGCGTGCCCGAAATTGGGGCACTAAATGAAGAGCCTTCTGCTGGCGATGTTGCTAGTTGCGGCGCCAGCACCGGGATTCGCGGCGGAAGCCAAGCAAAGGGAATATCCACGTGCTGTCACTGTTCTTTCGACAGATATGGGTTGGTCGCAGTACACGTCCAACAAGCTCATGGACACTAATCGCACCTCCGACGCACTTGGTCACACTGACTACTCAACGACTTGGCAGCACCAAGCAAGGCACCCTAGTGAATCTCACTCAAACGGCCGAGGGTTCGGATGGGAACATCTACACGATCCAGTGGGTCTCTCGGCGGCAGGGATTTGGTGCGGGTATGCCCCCTTCGTCGGGAGCGCCGATACAACAAGCCAGGAGGGTAGCATCCGATGAAGCGACTCGTGTGGAATGATGCGAACGGGGTGAGGAGCTTTGGCTGTGCCGGATGCCGGTGGACCTTCTCTGTGAAGGAATTCACGCCGGGGTTCTCGGAAACGGAAGTTCGCGAAGAATTCCTCGATCATGACTGCGATGATCCGCGGTTTCGACCAGAAGACAATCGAAGCTTACCGCTACCCAGGACTGCCGAGCTGACCTCCCCGCCGGTAAACACGAGCCAGGTATTGCAAGACCTCTGCGGACTGCAGGGCGCGGTGCTGGCGGCTATCGAAGCCCTGGCCTCGCCGACACCCAGCGGAGATTTGGCGGCGATTAAGGCCGAGCTCGATAGCGTGCGATCATTGTTGTGGCTGCACCTGCATGCTTCGCAGGAAACGCCAGTGCCCGATCATCATCCCCAATCACCCTCGGCAACCCCGCAAAAGCGCCGCTGGCGGCGTTACGGTTTCGACCTGCCGGTCACCATCACAACGAGCACTGGAAAGAGGTTAAAGGCACGTGGCACCGATTTGAGCGAAGGGGGCATAACCGTTCATGCGGAGACCCCGCTTACATTAGGAGACGAGCTGAGGGTGGTGTTCACGCCGCCGTTCTCGAACGCCGAGGTGAAGTTGCCGGTTGTGGTAAGGAACCAAGTTGGCAATCGTTATGGAATGGAATTCTTAGGTAGCAGCGGTGCGGAACTCCAGGAGGTTGCGCTGCTACGCATGCTTGTCAAAATGCTAGAAGCGCGGGTCAACTACTGCGAAAATGACGCGAGTAAGTTATGAAGCGGCTATGCCGTCGGATTGCGGCAGTCCACTGTTTGCTGGAAGCAGGACTTGTCTTTTGAAACTAAGAAACCTGCGGCTCTGTACAAATCTGTGCTGAGAACGGCAATGGAGGCGCATTCGCCCGGATTCATTGGCGCATCTGGCGAGCGCTTTTTCCTCAACGTGGGCATGAACGCCTGGCGGGCGCGCTCGTTCGGCCAGCCAGATAATGAAAGGTTCGGAAAATCTTGGCGTCCCCGGCGGGATTCGAACCCGCGTTACCGCCGTGAAAGGGCGATGTCCTAGGCCGGGCTAGACGACGGGGACGCTGGGCGGGAAGTTCCAGTCGAATTTTAATCGTAGCAGCCGCTTTCTTTGCCTGTCAAAGCACCGCATCACACAAATCGCAATCTCGCACTCGATGGCGGCCATTTAAAATGTACGTTATGGCCGATCCCCTCTACCTCAGCCTCTGGTTCCCTAACGTCACTGAGTCCGACATGATGCCGCGCCTGCTCTCCGTGGTACGCCAGTTCATGCTTTCCGCTGCGCGGCCCGGCATCGGCGCGGTCGCGGTACATCCGGTTTCCTGGAGCGAGCCCACCATCCTGGAGCGCCGCTTCCGACCCGGTATTGATCCCGGGCAAGCCATCGCCATCGTCGGCGACCTGCCGCACCCGGACTACGCCTACGTCGTCGAAGGCTATTGGGACCTGTGGGTGCCGAGCGAGGAAACCGGCGAGTGGGTGGTCGAGCCGCGCCCGGTGCAATTCATCGCACAAGGCCTCGAGTTCGACGACGGCGCCTACCAGGAGAGCGGCCACATCCAGGTGGACTTCGGCTTGGACACTCCGTTCCTTTTCGACGACGTTGAGCTCGACGACACTACCGAACCTCGCGTTCGCGCCAACGTTCAGAAGCTGGTGAACTTCACCAACGCCGTCGAGAAGAACTGCGGCATTAGCGGGCGCGTACTCTGGTCGGAATCAGAAGAAAACCTCGCCCAGAAGCTGATCTCGCGCCTGCAAAAAACCCACTGAGCGATTCTGGGTAAGACGGGTACACTCGCGACTCAAAACTCACAACTTCTTACCAGCTCAGCAGCGCGTTGCACACCGGGCACCTAGTTCCCTTCTTCCTGTTATCGCCGCCCGCAATGCGCGGAGGCGCGCTGTTCACGATGCGCACTACCACGTCGGAATCCACCGGCAACTCCGCTGTCACCAGGCTCTTATTGTTGCTCTGCGCCTCGCGCAAGGTAATGGCGATGCTCGCGCCGTCCACCTTACCGAGATACGTCTTCCATCCGTCCTTGTCGGTCAGGATCAACTTGTCGAAGCCGCGCTTCGCCGCATCCTCGATGTCCACGCGCGACTTCACGCTCAGGCTCTTGATCTGGATATATCCATGGGATCCCGCCGGAAAGTCCACCAGGATCTTATCGCCGTTGTCCAACAGCAGGAAATCCCTCGGCGTCAACTGCGCCGACATCATCACCGCCAGCAGAACAATTGCCGTCACACACAGCACCACACTCGCCTTCATTTGCATCTCCCAAACCTCTTTGCCCGAATTCCTGCACCCGCGTCTCGCAGATCACAATGCTGTTTTGGAAAAAAGGCCCGGCATTTCCGCCGAGCCTTTCATCCTGAAGGCTGAGACCTGGAGCCTATTTCGTTCTTCCCGCCTCGGCTCCCAGCTTTTCGCCCGCCGCGGCCTGCGCCGCCGCCAGACGCGCCGTGAGCACGCGGTAGGGCGAACAGGAAACGTAGTCCATGCCCACCTGGTAGCAGAACTCCACCGAGGCGGGTTCGCCGCCGTGCTCGCCGCAAATGCCGACTTCGAGCTTGGGCCGTGTCTTGCGCCCGCGCTCGATGCCCATCTTCACCAAGTCGCCCACGCCCTCGCGGTCAATCACCTGGAAGGGATCCTGCTTCAGGATCCCTTCCGAGACGTACTTGGGCAGGAACTTGTTGATGTCGTCGCGCGAGAAGCCGTAGGTGGTCTGCGTCAGATCGTTGGTGCCGAAGCTGAAGAACTCGGCCTCCTGCGCAATCTTGTCCGCCACCACGCACGCGCGCGGCAGCTCGATCATCGTCCCGACCAGGTAATGCACCTTGCGTTCCTTCTCCGCGAACACCTCCTCGGCGACGCGGCGGCAGATTGCCGCCTGGTTCTCCATCTCCGTCACCATGCTGGTAAGCGGAATCATGATCTCGGCGTGCGTCTTGACCCCTTCCTTCTCCACCTGCACCGCCGCCTCGATGATGGCGCGCGCCTGCATCTCCGTCACCTCGGGCAGCGCGATGCCCAAGCGGCAGCCGCGGAAGCCCAGCATGGGGTTGAACTCGTGCAGTTCTTCCACACGGGCCAGGATTTTGCGCAGCGCTTTCAACTTCGGAGATTTCGGCTTGGTCGCCTCCAGCACTGCGATCTCCACCATCAGCTCCTCGCGCTTGGGCAGGAACTCGTGCAGAGGCGGATCCAGCAGGCGAATGGTCACCGGCAACCCTTCCATGGCGCGGAACAGTCCGGCGAAGTCGGCGCGCTGCATCGGCAACAGCTTCTTCAGCGCGGCGCGCCGGTCCTTCTCGTTGTCGGCGAGAATCATGGCGCGCATGTGCGGAATGCGGTCTTCGGCAAAAAACATGTGCTCGGTGCGGCACAGACCGATGCCTTCCGCTCCGAACGCACGCGCCTGGATGGCGTCGCGCGGAATGTCGGCATTGGCGCGCACCCCCAGCTTGCGGTAGGGCTCACTCCAGCTCAGCAGCGTCTGCAGCTCGGGATCGTCCACCGATGCCGGTACCGTGTTCAGACGGCCCTTGATCACGCGCCCGCTGGTGCCGTCCAGCGAGATCCAGTCGCCTTCGTGGAATACCTGCCCGTCGACGTGCATTTCCTTCTTGCTTTCGTGAACCTGGATTTCGCCCGCGCCCACGATGCCGCACTTGCCCATGCCGCGCGTGACCACGGCCGCGTGGCTGGTCATGCCGCCGCGCGAGGTCAGAATGCCCGCCGCCACTTCCATGCCGTGGATGTCTTCGGGTGTGGTCTCGCCGCGCACCAGAATCACCGGGTTCTTCTTCTTGCCGGTGCCCGCCTTCACCACCGCTTCATCGGCGGTGAACACGATCTGCCCGACGGCCGCGCCCGGCGACGCCGGCAGGCCGGTGGCCAGCACTTCGACGTTCACGCCCTTCTCGTCCAGCCGCGGAACCAGGAAGTCGTACAACTGGTTCGGCTCGACGCGCATGAACGCCTCTTCCTTGGTGATCAGCCCTTCGTTGACCATCTGGATCCCGACCCGCACGGCGGCGCGCCCGGTACGCTTGCCGTTGCGCGTCTGCAGCATGTAGAGCTTGCCATCCTGGATGGTGAACTCGAAGTCCTGCATATCCTTGTAGTGCGTTTCCAGCCGCGTGGTGATGTCGCGGAGCTGGTTGTAAACGTTGGGCATGTTCTTCTGCAGCTCGCTGATGTGGATCGGGGTGCGCACGCCGGACACCACGTCCTCACCCTGCGCGTTCATCAGGAACTCGCCGTAGAACTCCTTGTCGCCGGTGGCGGGATTGCGGGTGAAGCCGACGCCGGTGCCGCTGGTTTCGCCCAAGTTCCCGAATACCATTGCCTGCACGTTGACCGCGGTGCCCAGGTTGTCGTCGATGTTGTTAATGCGGCGGTAGGTCTTGGCGCGCGGGTTCATCCACGAGCGGAACACGGCGTCACGCGCCATGGTCAACTGCTCTTTGGGCTCCTGCGGGAAGTCGAGCTTGGTGTGCTTCTTGACCACCTTCTTGTACTCGGCGATCACTTCCTTGAGCGCCGCGGCGTCGAGTTCGGTGTCGAGCTTCGCTTTCTTGCGCTTCTTGACGCCGTCGAACACCTCGTCAAAGGCGGGTTTCGGGATTTCCAGTACCACGTTGCCGAACATCTGGATCAGCCGGCGATAGCTGTCGTAGGCGAAACGCGGGTTGTTGCTGCGCTTGGCCAGCGCCTCCACCGACTTGTCGTTCAAGCCCAGGTTCAGGATGGTGTCCATCATGCCAGGCATGGAAAACTTCGCGCCCGAGCGCACACTCACCAGCAGTGGATTGCTTCCTTCGCCCAGCTTCTGGCCCTGAATCTTTTCCAGCCGCGCCAACGCCTCGTTCGTTTGCCGGCTCATCTCCGGCGAAACCTGGCCGCGCATATACTCGCGACAGGCCTCGGTCTGAATGGTGAATCCCGGCGGGACGGGCAGCGCGGCGCTGGTCATCTCCGCCAGGCCGGCTCCTTTGCCGCCCAGCACGTCTTTCATCTTGCCATTGCCGTCGGCCTTGCCTTCGCCGAAGAAGTAAACGTATTTGGTCGCGCCTTCCTTCGCCGTGGCCATGTTCGCAGTCTCAACGTCCATCGTGGTAGTGCTCATTGAATCTCTCCATCCTTTATATGAATTCGTATGAATTTCAAATCCTGGTGCACAAAACCCGAATCCGCCACAAAACCTTGACTGCTGTCATCCTGAGCGTCGAAAACCGCTGTGGCACAGGCGCCCCCGCCTGTACGAAACCGGGTGGCGCAGGGCTTCAGCCCTGCGGTCCAGCCCGCCCAAACTCTCCAGGGCTTTAGGCCCTGAGGTACCTATGCCGCAGACCGCCGCTTATTTCTTCTCCGTCACGATCTCGGAAAAATCCGCGATCGTGGAAAACTCATCGCAAAGAGCCTGCAAAAGACCTAAACGATTTTTCCGCAGCCGATCGTCGTCGACCATCACCATCACGTCATCGAAATAAGAGTCGACGATCGGGCGCAGCGTAGCTATTGAGTTCAACGCCTCCAAATATTCCCCTTCTGCTTTCAAAGGCGCTATTTGAGATCCGATGCGTCGCATGGCATCAACGAGAGTTCGGTCTTTGGGCTCCAACGCTTCGATCTCATACGGCCTCGCGATGTTCTTTCCCGTTTCCTTCGCTTGCCGCAGGATGTTCTTGATCCGCTTGAACGCCGCCGAAATCGCCTCGAAATCTTCCGACTCGCGCACCGTCGCCACCGCCTGCGCCCGTGCCACTACGTCCACGACATCATTCGCTCCGGCGGCAAGCACCGCGTTGACCACGTCGTAGGCAAACCCCAGCGCTTCGCGCAGATAGAACTCGACCCGCTCCCGATAGAAGGCGGCAAGGGTCGCCAGCAGGTGGGCCCGGCCTTCGCCGGATTGTACCGACACCGTGAATTTCTTCTGCGCCTCCGAACCCGCGTAGCCGGCCAGGGCGTCGCGGAACAGCAATGGCAAGTCCAACGGCAGCTTGTGTTCCGCGATCGTCTTGATGATCCCGTTCGCCTGTCTCCGCAGCGCAAACGGATCCTTCGACCCACTTGGGGTCAGCCCGAGCGCAAACATGCCCGCGATTGAATCCGCCTTGTCCGCGATCGAGATCACCGCGCCCTCGACCGTCCGCGGCACCGCGTCTTCCATGGACTCCGGCTTGTACTGGTCGTAGATGGCGTCGCCGATCGCCGGATCAATTCCTTGCGCCTTGGCGTACAGCCCGCCGACCACGCCCTGAAGCTCGGTGAATTCCTTCACCAGTTCGGTCGTCAGGTCGGTCTTGGCCAGGAGCGCCGCCTTGTGCACGATGCCGGCGCGCAGCTTAACGCCCGCGTCCTCCAGCGTCTGGGAAACCTGGCTCGCCAGCTTCTGCACCCGCACGGTCTTATCGTGGTAGCTGCCAAGGTCTTTCTGGAATGTGACGTTCTTTAGCCAGTCCACGCGCTCCCGCAGCGGATGCTTCTGATCCACGGTCCAGAAGAAGTGCGCGTCGCTGAAGCGTGCCCGCAGTACGCGCTCGTGCCCGTGGCGGACGATGCCCGTCGGATCGCCGGACGTGTTCAGCACCGCCAGGAAATGCGGCGCCAGTTTTCCGTCGGCGTCCTCGACCGCGAAATACTTCTGGTGATCGCGCATCACCGTGACCAGCACTTCTTCCGGCAGCGACAGGAACTCGCGCTCGAAATTCCCCAGGATGACGGACGGATACTCGGTGAGATTGACCACGGCGCCGAGCAGTTCCTTATCTTCTCGCCAGCGCGCGCCCACTATCGTTCGGCAGGCGTCATCGAGCTCTTTGCGGATCAGCGTCAGACGTTCCTCGCGCCGCGCCAATACGCCCGCTTCCTTCAACTCGGCCGCGTACGACGAGGGCGCCTTCACCTCGAAATCGTGCCCTAGCAGACGGTGTCCCTGCGACCTGCGCGCCGCCTTGATTCCCGCGTACTCCAGCGGCACCACGTCATTGCCGAGCAGCGCCACCATCCAGCGCACCGGACGCACAAACCGCTCCGGCTTGCCTTCGCGCCAGTACATGCTCTTCGCCCAGTACAGCGCGTTGATCTCCTGGGGCAACGATGCCGCCAGAATTTCCTGCGCCGTGCGGCCCCTGCGCGCCACCGTCGCCGCCAGGTACTCGCCTTTCGCCGTTGTCACCGTCTTCAGGTGCGCAACGTCAACCTTGACCTTGCGAGCGAACGCCTGCGCCGCCGGCGTCGGCTGACCGTCCTTGTACGCCACTTTCACCGATGGCCCCAGCACCTGCTCCTCCGTGTCCGCCTGCGACTCGAGGATCCCGCGTGCCAGAACGGCGAGGCGCCGCGGAGTCGAGAAGGTGGGTACCTGCGCATCTCCAGGATCGAGGCGCTGATCGACGAGCAGCTTCGCGACGCGCGCCCCGAGCTCGGTCTCAGCGCCATCGATCATGCGCGCCGGGATCTCTTCCAGCCCGATCTCAAGAAGGAAGTCAGCCATCGTACAAAGTGGTTATTGTCGCACTTGCCTTACAAGCTTCGCGTGACGCAGGTCACATCAGTTTGTAGCTGGCGGCGCCTCTTGGTACCCAGTCTCCGTTGATCACCCCATGCCAACGGTCAGTGTCCACCGGCTAGGCTTTCTGCGCCTCCGCCAGTCGCGGTTCGCCGACGGCGCTCGGACTAGGGCCCGCAATCGCTTGTTGCGCCACCCACGCCTTCGCCACCCCGACCGCTAACTGCCGTATGCGCGCGATCACTCCCACGCGCTCCGTCACCGAGATCGCGCCCCGCGCGTCCAAGATGTTAAACAGGTGCGAGCACTTCAGGCACAGGTCCAAGGACGGCAGCACCGGGAATCGCCGGATCTGATCCCGCAGGTGCACCGGAAATTCCTCATCCACGACGCGTTCTTTCTTCCCTGCCTGTTTCTGCTCCCCCATCAACTTGGCGAACTCTGCCAGCAGCTCCTTGCACTCGTCTTCGAACAGCTCCAGGTGCTTCCACGCGCGGTCCACGTCCGCCAGCTCGAAGTTATACACGGAGTACTGCAGCTCGTCGGCGAGCCGCACATCGCCGTAGGTGACCTCTTTGCCCGTCTGCGGATTCCGTGCCCACACGATGTCATAGATGGAATCGACGTCCTGCAAAAAGGCGGCAATGCGCTCCAGCCCGTACGTCAGCTCCGCCGCAATGGGGTCGAGGTCAATCTGCCCACACTGCTGGAAGTAGGTGAACTGCGTGATCTCCAGGCCGTCCAGCATCACCTGCCAGCCGATGCCCCAGGCGCCCAGCGTCGGCGACTCCCAGTTGTCCTCTTCGAACTTGATGTCGTGCTGGTGCAGGTCGATGCCGATGGCCTCCAGGGAGCGCAAATACAGCTCCTGCACATCCTCAGGTGGAGGTTTAAGGATTACCTGTAACTGTGTGTGTTTGTAAAGCCGGTTTGGGTTCTCACCATAACGCCCATCGGCCGGACGCCGCGATGGCTGCACGTACACAACGTTGTACGGCTGCGGCCCCAGCACGCGCAGAAAGGTTTCCGGCGCCATCGTGCCGGCGCCGACTTCCAGGTCGTGCGGTTGCTGCAGCACGCATCCGTAGTCGGCAAAGAAGTTCGACAACCGCAGGACTAATTCCTGAAAGGTAAGCGGGTTCTGTTTCGGCTGTGGCATTTAGCTTTTAGCTGCTAGCTTGAGGCTTGTGGCTTCGAGCTAGAAGCTAAGAGCTAACAGTTATTGCAATTTGTCCAACATCGACGCGGTCACCAACTTCTTCTCGAGGTGCCGTTCCAAAATCTGGATCAAGAACTTCCGCAAATCCGCCGCTTTCGACTTCGGCCACACCTGCTGCGCCATGATATCGACCGGCGTGCGGAACATTTCCGCGGCCAGCGCGCGCGATTCCGGCGTCATCTCCGAAGAGGCCAGGCGCTTGTCGCCCGCGCACATCAGGCCGTCCACCAGCGCGTGATAAAAAGCGCGGCTGCCGTTCAACGTGTGGCCGCAAACCACGCACTCGCCGAGCTCCGGGAGAAATCCCGCCAGGCGCGTCAGCCATAGCTCGAAATAGGTCAGCGGCATCCAGATCGCACCCACGCGCAACGACCGCAGCACCGAAACTGTCAGCCGGAACAGCGCATCGTTGGCCTCACGATCAGGGAGCAACTCGTCCAGCAACTCCGCGACGTGTCCCAGCGCCACGGCGCGCGCATAATCCACTGCTGTCGTCAGTGGCGAGTCCAGGATCTCGCAGGAATCAATCCGCGCCAGTTCCTGCCGCTCACGGTCCTCGTAATACAGCTTGACGCAGGTCAGCGGCTCCAGCGCGCCTCCGAAGCGCCGCTTCGATTTCTTCGCCGAACGCGCCACGCCGCGCACTTTGCCTTCCGCGCGCGTGAAGAACGTCACCAGCAGGTCGGCTTCGCGCAGCGGATAACTGCGCAGCACCACCGCCTCGGAATCCTTGAGCGGCATACGGTCCTGCTTGCAACGGCGCTATCGAGCGAAACCATCATTCTAAACGAGCGCGGCGTTCGCTGCTAGCGACGCGTGTGAAAAAAAGGGACCAAGAACAAGACGGCGCGCCCTCTGCAGGAAGTGCGCGCCGTCGCGAACCCGAGAAAAAACTCGCCCTACGCCGGGGTGCGGCCGTAGTAGGCCGCATTGCGCTCGGTAAATTGCTTCCACTTGTCCGGCAGGTCATCGAGCGCGAAGATCGCCGACACCGGGCATACCGGCACGCAGGCGCCGCAATCAATGCACTCCACCGGATCGATGTACAGCATCTCTTCACTGGCGTGCGCCGGTTCGTCCTTCTTGGGATGGATGCAGTCCACCGGGCAGGCATCGACGCAGGCCGTGTCCTTGGTGCCGATGCAGGGTTCCGCAATCACGTAAGCCATCTGTTCTCTCCCCCTCGCTCCAGGGTGTACCAAAGAATCTATCTGAACCGGCGATTTTAGCCAAGTCCCACCCGCTCCAGCCAACCTATCATGGTGGCGCCCCAGCCCCGGCTCGCCGTGACACAGGTCCACGCTGGGATCAGGCCGTAACCGCCTCTCGCTCCTGCGCCGGCTCGTACTCGGTGATGTAGCCGGCCACGGCACTGGCCGCCACCGTCAGCGGACTGGCAAGGTACATCTGCCCCGGGCCGCTGCGTCCAGGAAAATTGCGGTTCTGCGCGCTGATCACGATCTGGTCGGGGCGCGTCGAAACTCCGGGTCCGGCATTGATGCAGGCGCCGCAACCGGGCTCGATGACGATGGCGCCCGCCTGCTTGAACACCTCCAGGTAGCCCTGGCGCACGCAGTAATCGCGCGTCTCCTGCGAGCCGAACTGGATGTAGAACTTCACCGAATCAGCCACTCGCTTGCCCTGCTTCAGCGCGTCGGCCAGCACGCGCGCGTACATGTCCATGTCTTCGTTCTTGCCGGCGGTGCAGGTGCCGCCGTAGGCGATCTCGATGGGCACCGGCGTGTTCAAGTCGCGGACAAATTTGCCGTTGCCCGGATCGCCCGGCGTCGCCACCATCGGAGCAATGTCTTCGGCATTCAACTTAATGACGTGGGAATACTGGGCGTCGGGTTCGCTGTTAAGACCCTCGATGAGCATTTGCGCCTGGGCGCGATCCATGCCACGGCGCTCGACCAGGAATGCAACCACCTTTTCATCCGGCGCCACAATTCCGGTGAAACCGCCAATCTCGGCCGCCATGTTGGTGAGCGTGGCGCGCTCGTCAACGCTCAATTCCTCCACCGCTTCGCCGGCGTATTCGATCACCTTCGCCAGCGCCTTGCCGCTGCGCACGTAATCCATGGCGAGAAGGGCGAGGATAAAATCCTTGGCGGTGACGTTCGGCTTCCGTTTGCCGCGGATGACAACCCTCACCGATCCCGGCACCTTGACGCGCACGTCCTTGGTGATCCAGGAATTGAACACGTCGGTGGTGCCGATACCGAAGGCGATGCAGCCCATCGCGCCGACATGCGGCGTGTGCGAGTCGGAGCCTACGTCCACCTGCCCCGGCAGCGCGTAAGTCTCCAGCATCACCGAGTGGCAGATGCCTTCGCTGCCCTTGCGGTCTTTCAATTCGCCATGCAGTTGTATGCCTTGGTCTTTCGCGAAATCCTGTTGTTTGAACTTGAGCTGCGTCGCCAGGTCGAGCAGGCCCATTTTGCGCTTCTCTTCCGATAAGACTTCGTCGAGGAACGTCAGATGGTCGCGGAAGAACTTGATGGTGTCCCGATCGTTCACCGGCACGCCCTTGCCGACGAAGTGCTCGTAGAAGATGGCCGCCATGGGCGTGACGTACTCGTGCGAGAAGCGCAGGTCCACGCGGGTGAAGCCGGTATCGCCCGGCTTGACCGCCTCGACGCCGACCCCTCCGTCCGCGTTGACCATGTGCCTGGCGAATATCTTTTCCGACACGGTCATTGGCCGCGGCTTGGTGGTAATCGGCGAGAAGAAAACCTTGCCCTGCATGCGGGCGAGGTTGAACGGGAACAAGCCGCCGTACTCGATCACCTGGCGCGTGATCTCGTCTTCGCCCTGGGCGAACGCGGACAGTGGAATCTCCTCGCCGCGGCGGATGCAGTCAATGAGCGAAAAATCGGTGGACGTGAGCACGCCCAGGTTCTGGCAGTTCTGCTTGTAAATGCGCTCGATGTTCTCCGCGATGACGAGCTGAATTCCGGCGCAGCGCTCAGCGTAAGGCGACTGCTCGCGGCTGGATCCCTTGCCGCGGCGCTTGCCGCTCACGGCAGCCACGAACCCGCCTTGTTTCACGTCGCCGCGGCGGATGGGCGTGTCATTTCCTTGCCCGGCTCCGCTGGTTCCGCCGGGGCCGCATCTCAGGCCGGTGTAGGGGAACTCGCCGAGCGTCTCGTCGAAGAAAAAGCAGATGTGGGCGGGCGTGATCTCGTCGGTGGAAATGTCGTCGCGCAGCTTGGGATTCTTTTCCGGATGCTCGGTGTCCCAAGGCAGGTCCCAGCCCGCAAGCTGTCGCCGGATAAGCTCGGGGTCTTCGGTGAGAAACAGGATGCGCCCCTGCAACCGCACGTGCGGAGGACGCTTTTCAATCTTGCGATCCAGGAGCGACTTGATCACGGCTTCCACCCTCGGCGATCGTAAACCCCGTTATTCTAATTCTAACCCCCGGCTAGGTCTTGCGGCGGGAGCCGTGCTATAGAGTACCTGCACGCGGTCCGGCGCACTTCCCATCACACGGCGACATTTGGATCACTTGGCGAGAATCTCTAACGCAAAGCCGACAAAGGCCAAGATGGTCGTGAACCACGCGTCCGCCGAGCACGATCAGAGCGACACGGCAGCGCGGAGGTGGCTGGTGTTGATGGTGATGGCGTCGGCCGCGATCCGCGCCGTGCTGTGCGTGCGAGGCGGGCAGTTTTTCTGGGTTGACGAGGGGCGTATCCAGCGCTCCTGGTCACTCCTGAAGCACGTGGGCCATCCGCTGACCACGCTGGACACCCTGGTGCGCAGTTCCGACCATTGGTTGTTCAGCGTCGTCGGCACCGTGCCGGCGACGGCGCAATACGTGGTCATGCGTCTGCGAGGCGGGCCGGCAGTCCCGAGTTTTGCTGACATCGCGGCGGGCAGTTGGATTTCTGCGCTGTGCTTTTCACTGTCCGGCCTGGCGTGCAATGTCCTGGTGTACGCGATCGCCCGCCGGAGCGGCGCGGGCCGGGCGGAAGCGCTGCTCGCCGCTTTCCTGATGTTTTGCTCCACTTCGGCAACCATCTACTCGCGCCATCTGTTGCCCTACGACACGTCGCTGGCATTTGCCCTGCTCGCGCTCTGGCTGGGAATGAAGCACGAGGCAGGCATCGAACGCTCTGTGCTGTGCGGATTGGTGGCAGCCGCCGCGTTCGGCGTTTACAACGGTTACTGGCTATTAGCAGCGGTTGTGCTGGGGGCGCACCTGTTGTGGCCGGGATGGTCGCCGCTGGTGATGATCCGGCGAGCGCTCGCCGCGGGGATCGCGTTTACATTGCCGCTGCTCGTGCTGCAAGTAACGTCGTTGCTCCGGATGCTGCCGCCGTTCTTCGATCAGCAGCGCCAGTTTTCGCGAACCGTGACGCAAGGCTCCTACGCCGAAGGATGGTCCCTGCCGTGGGCATATCTGTGGCATTCCGAGCACCTGCTGCTGGTGTTGTGGCTGGTGGGCTCCGCCGCGCTCGTGGTCATGGTGGTTACCAACTGTGAATTCCGCCGACGCGGCATGGCCTGGCTGGCTATGCTGGTGGCGATCTACGCCGGTTTGGTGGTGAGTTCGGTCGTACTGGGAAAGTTTGTCGTGTACGGCCGCAACGCGCGCGAGATGGTACCCTTCCTCTGCCTGGCGACCGCGCCGGTGCTGGCGGCGGCACTGCGCCGGGGACCCAACCGGCGTGCGGCCGCGGTCTGTCTGTTACTGGTGGCGCAGTTTTCGTGGAACCTGCGCCGACCGCTGACGCAGCGTTTCCCCACCCAGGTGAGCCGTCTGGCTGCGGCCTATGTGCCGTTGCGCCATGCCAGCAGCTTCGGCAAGGGCGCGCTCCTGATCGGCGATTGTCGCTACCACAATTCCGCCCAGGTAGAGGGCGAAGCGCGCTACGTGCTGATGAACACCTGCTTCGCGATTCCCTTCGTTGCAGGTCCCGCGGCGCCTGCCGGGCGCGTGGTCTTCCGCTACCCTCACCCGTTGCAGTACAAGCCCTACCAGTACGAGGGCTACTCGCCTCGGGACCGCGCGCTGCTGCGCTCCCTTGACGTTTCCATGCGGCTGATTGACACAGGGGCAATGCCAACGCGCTAGGGAAGCTCTGATCAAGCCGTCGCCGGTCCCTCAGCGGCTGAAGCCGTACTCTTTGTACGGCATTTGCGGACGGCCTGAAGGCCATCCCCTTCAAGAACCGGGGTTGATCAGACCCTCCCTAGCCGTCGCGGTGCACGGTCTCCATGGAAAAAGCGGGCAGGCAGACGGCGATGTACTCGGCGCCGTCGGCTTCCGGCGTGGAGTAGCGCACCCATTCTCCGCGGTGCGCGATGACCGCCTGGCCGGCGCGGACCTCAAGGTGGCCGCCCTGGTGCTCGACGCGCAACATGCCGCGCAGCACGATGGTGTACTCGTCGAACTCAGGCGTCTGGCCCGGCTCCTGCCAGCCCGCGGGACTGCGCATGTGGGCGACACTGACGGGCGCGGTCCGGGAATTGACGCGTCCGATGTATTCGTCGATGAGTTTGGGCTTGTTGCCGGCGGCCCGGATGCGGGTGGGTTGACTTACCAGCGTAGGCATAGGTGGTCAGCATACATTTCGCTGACGGTAACTGGTGCGTTCAACCGGCTTACTCCCGCTTGCGCCCGGCAGCGTACTCCATCGGACTCGGCAGTGGTTCCAACCCGCGCCCGGCAAGAGTGTCTTGCACGCTGGCAACGAAATCAGCGTGGACCAGACCATTGCTGGCGAGCGTCTCGCGGCTGTCGAGGCGCCACGGCCCGCCGTTCATGACGGTAAGTTTTCCGCCGGCTTCTTCCACCAACAGCGCGCCGGCAGCGGTGTCCCAGGGATTGAGATTGAATTCCCAGAAGGCGTCCAGGCGTCCGCAGGCCACGAAGGCCAGGTCCAGCGCCGCCGATCCAGCGCGGCGCACGCCGTGGGTCTTGAGCGTGATCTGGTGATAGAAGTAGATGTTCGGATTCTGGTGGCGCTTGTGGCTGGGAAACCCGGTACCGCAAAGGCACTCGGCCATGTTGCCGACCGTGGAGACATGAATGCGGCGCTGGTTAAGGTAGGCGCCGCTGCCCTTCTCCGCCGCGAACAGTTCGTCGCGTGTGGGATCGTAGATGACGCCGGCAATGCGCTTGCCCTGGTGCGCGAGCGCGATCGACACGCAGAACACCGGAAAGCCGTGCGCGAAGTTAGTGGTTCCGTCGAGCGGATCGACGTACCAGCGGTAGTCGCTGCCGGTTTCGACGCGCGCGCCCTCTTCACCCACCAGGTCATGGCGTGGCCAGCGGGCGCGGATGCGGTCGGTGATGAGGGCTTCGGTGGAGCGGTCAGCCTCCGTCACCAGGTCCACGTCGCCTTTGTATTCGAAGCCAACCCGCCGGCGGAAGTGGGTCATCAGCAGCGACCCGGCCTCGCGCGCGATGTCGGTGATGGCGGGAACGAATTGGTCGGTGGAGTTCAAGCAGGCGCTGGTCGATGGTCTATGGTCGATGGCCCGGCAACGTGGAAGTATGGCATGAGTTGCTCAACTTGTGAGAAAGAAGGTGGGCCCGAAACATCAGAGTGGCCGCAAACCACCATCGTCTAACCGCCATCCGCCGCTTTTCCCCGCTTTTGCTGGCTGCCGTCCTCGGCGATGTACATGATCTCGTGCTTGAAGATGAACAGATTGGGTGCGCCTTCGCGGGTTAGGCGGATCATGTTGCGGTCGTAGTACTCGATCCAGCCGCGCACGATTTCGCCGTCGAGCAGCTTCACCTGGACCGGGCGCTGCTTTTCACCGAGCGATTTGAGGTAGGCAGCCTCTTCGGAAGTCTCTTCCGGAGGCGGGGTCTTCGCTTTTTTCAACGGGTTGGAGATGCCAGGAATGCGAAATGCCATGAGGTATTGTACACGCGCAGGTCGGCGGTCGGCAGTCGGCAGTCGGCAGTCGACGGCCAGGGATAAGCTTTCGATGCGGGATCAGCAAGCAATCTGCTGTGGCCATCGACCGTCGGCCATCGACCATCGACTACTTGAATTTCGACGTGTAGTAGCCGCTGCGGTGGCGCGCCTTCAGACCCTCGGTGCCGGGGCCTTTCAGCTCGACTTGGACTTTGCGGAAGTCGGAGTCAGCGATGCGCCGCACTGGGTAATACGCCAGCAGGTACTGCGTGCGGAGTTCTTCGCTGATCTGGCGGAAGGCTTGGTCGAGTCGGGGCAGCGTGTCGGCGTAGAAATACTTGCCCCCGGTATCGCGGGAGAGTTGGATCAGGGCGTGCTCACCGCCAAGGTCACGCCCGGCGCTGGCCTCGATGGGCACCACGATGACCGAGTACACGGTGGCTTCGGCCTGCTGTGCCGCCCGCAGTGCCTCCTGGTAGGACGTGTTGCTCATGGTGTCGCCGCCATCGGTAATGATCACCATGATCTTGCGCCCTTGCCGCTTGTAGAGGGCGTCGGCGCCAAGGTAGATGGCGTCGTACATGGCGGTGGCGGAGCCCACGTGGACGCGGTCGATGCCGGCATCAATGCGCTTGAGGTCGGCGGTAAACGGCACCAGCTCTTCGACGATTTCGCTGAACTGGTAGAGAGCGAGCGAGTCCTGCGGACGCAGGATTTCGTGGGCGAAACGGCGCGCCGAGGTCAACTCCAGCTTCAGGTCTTTCTTCGTGCTCAGGCTGGCATCGATGGCCATGACGATGGAGAGTGGAAGTTGCGATTCGCGGCTGAAGACGGAGATGGTTTGTGGAACGCCATCTTCCATTAGCGCGAAATTATCCTTGTTCAGGGTACGGGCGGGCGCGCCGTTGGCGTCGGTCACGGTGGCGAACACGTTGACCAGCTTGACGTCAACGCTGATGGCGGGCTCTTGCTCGTCTTTTTGCGGACCCTCGGTGGGCATGGCGGAGGGCGCCGGCAGCGCGACGGCCAGCAGAAGTACAACGGCCGCGAGACGACGAAACGTCGTAGTGGTGCAGATCGGTAAGATGGGGAGGCACGGGGTCGGCACGATTTTTGTTCTGCTTTCCTCGGTGTCCTCTGCGGCTAAGCGCTTCGGATCTCCGGCGGGAAGGGCTCGCCGTCGGCCCAGACCGCGCCGTCTTCGAAATATTCCTTCTTCCAGATCGGTACCGTTTTCTTCAGCGTGTCGATCAGCCAACGGCAGGCGCCGAAGCCTGCCGCGCGGTGCGCCGAGCTGACTACGATTGCCACGCTGGTTTCGCCGATCTGCAAGCGTCCCAGGCGGTGCACGATGGCGAGGTCGCGCACCTTGAACTGTGCCAGCGCCCGCGCCGCCAGGTCCTCGAGCTGCTTGCGCGCCATCGGCTCGTAGGCTTCGTAATCGAGATACAGCGTGCGGCGGCCACGGCTACTGCGGCGCACGATGCCCTCGAACACCACCGCCGCGCCATCCTCGGGGCGCTTCATGCGCTCGGCGAGCGCGGCGGTCTCGATGCGCTCCCGGGTAAGTTGAACCCGGCCTTGGGTCACGGGTTTCGCGTCGGTGCCGCCGCTCACCGGGGGCAGAAGTCCGACCTCGTCACCATCGCGGAGCACGGCGGTGGGCGCGGCATACTCCAGGTTGAGCGCGACGGCAATCGATCCCAGCAGGCCTTTGAGCTTCGCGTCTTGCGCGTAGTGCGAGAGCAGGTTGCCGATGGTGGCGCCATCGGGCAGCGACACGTCATCGCTCGCCTTGCCGGCGACTTCCTTCAGCATTCCGAAAAAAAGTACGCGGACCTGCATCGAAAAAGTGGCGAGAGGTTAGTGGCCGGCTGCCGGCACCTGCGCCAGCTTTGATTGTAATGGAAGCGGCTCAAAAACCACGTTGGCGTCGGTGCACTGAAAGGTGCGCGCGACGCGATAATTCGCCTTCAGCCCCTGCAACATGCCGGCGGAGAAGCGCTCGACGCCGCGTTGCAGAGCATCGGATGATCGCGTGTAGTCGCGGCGCGTGACCACCATGTCAAACCAGCGCGAGCGCAGGCGCGGCTCCATGACCTCATCCGGCCATGTGCCGTGCATCACAATCTGGCTGTACACGAACGGGTCCAGCACCCATACGGTCTTTCCGCCTAGCAGCAGCGCGCTCACGTTTTCTGACAGAGCACGGTCGCCGCGATGGCTGCGGACGTATGCGTAGGCCTGCGGACACTCCTGCAAGCCGTTAGACCAGTCAAACATGGACTGGGCCGGCCAGACCCACATCACCGCCAGCCATGCGGTGAACACGACCGCCGCCGACCGCGCGCGCCGCACAACCTCCCAGCCAAGGCCGGCGCACAAACACAATGCCGCCGCCCACTCCAGGAAATGGTTCCAGCCGGAGCCCTGCTTGCCGGCGGTGATCGCCGTCACTGTCGCCAGCAGAAACCACCAGCCGGCGAGCGACAATTGCTTTTGCCGTAACTCCCAGATAATGCGCACCGAGGCGAGCGCGAGCAGTGGCGCGGCTCCGATCGCCAGCCGGGTGATTCGCAGCGCGTATCCGTTCCACGAAAACGGGTCGGGATGAGTGAGGAACAGGTGTTCGGCGAAGAATCCGCGCGTGAGCCATTCGGCGACCGCAAACGCGGCCACACCCAGGACAGCACCGAAGCCGGCAAAGCTTGCCGCCTCGCGCCAGCGGCGCCGCGCCACCAGGTACAGCGTGCACGCCGCGGGCGCGGCCAGCAGGCTGTGCTTGCAGAAGATGGCAGCGACGAAGAGCACTGCCGATAAGACCAGGCGGGAATTTGACGCAGAGGACACAGAGGATTTCTTCTCTCTTTCTTCCTCCGCGTCCGCTGCGTTCTCCGCGACCATTTTCTGGGAGAAGACGCACAGGCCGCCGACGCTCAACGCCAACCCGACCAGGTCCACGCGCAACACCGCGCTCAGTCCCACCACCAAAGGGAGCGCAGCGTAGGCGGTGCCGAAGATCACCCCAGCCCCGAGGGAGCACGTGCGTGTTGCGATGGCCAGCGCCAGCAAAATGCAGATCGCGACCACGGCAGCGATCACTAGCAGCCGCGGCGCCAGCAGCGAGACGCCGAACAGTTTTACCGGGACCGCAAGCAGGTAGTAGCCCACGGGGCCGTAGGGATCGATGGCGTTGGGGAACGCGCGCGGATCGGGATACGGGGTAAGACCGTGGGCGATGCGCACCAGCGTGGCCAGCACGTTGCCTTCGCCGTAATCGAACTGGAAAGGAGTCAGGACACTGGCACGCATGGCGATCGCCGCGCCGATCAACCGCCAGGCCACAAATGCCGCCAGCGCCAGCTCGCATCCGATCACCCAACGATCAGACCAGCGCGCGCCTCTCTCGGCCAGCCGCGCACTCTCGCCGTTCTCCATTGCACGTGTTGCTGCAGGCTTCGCCATTGATCGGCCCAAGGCTAATGCTAATCGCTGATTGCCGATTACTTCCTCTCAAACATAACGCGCGCATCGGTGCAGCCGTACATCTGCACCACCCGGTAATTCTCGGCGATTGCCTTCACCGCACGGGAGGAGAAGCGCTCCGCCCCGTTTCTCATGAAGCTGGGATAGGCCGGGTAGTTCCACTGCGCAACAATCAGATCAAACCGGCGAGCGCGCACCATGCGTTCCAGCCCTGCGTCGGGCCATCCGCCGCGCATCACCAATTGGGTGTACACGAACGGATTCGAAACCCAGACCGTCTTGCCCGCCAGCACCAGCGCGCCAACGTTTTCGGAAAGTACCTGGTCCCCGGGATATTGCTTGACGAAGGCGTACGCTTGCGAGCAGTCCTGTACGGTAGCGTAGGGATTGAAGGGCAGCGAGCGCTCGCGCCACAGGAAGATGCACAGCCACGCCGTCGCGGCCAGCCCCGCCACGGTTGCGAGCACGCGTGGCCGGATTCGCGTGAGCTTCGTCCAACCAATTCCCGCGCACAGACACAGCGCCGCCGGCCACTCCAGAAAATGATTCCAATTGGAGCCCACCTTGCCCGCCGTGACCGCCGTGCCGCTGGCGATCAGCAGCCAGAGCGCGGGTACGGAGAGGCTGCGCTGCAGAAGTTCGGGGATCAGGCACGCCGCCGCCAGCACGGCCAGCACCCGGCACATGGCGATGATGCCGGTCATGCGCACAAGGTAAACGTCGGTAGAGAACAGGTCGGCATGGGTGCGAAACAGATGTGTGAGGATCGTGCCTCGCGTGGCTGCCACCGACAGCAGCAGCAGCGCGGCCGCAAGAGCGGCGGCGAAACCGGCGAACCAAGCCGCCGGCTTCCATCTCCTTTGCGCCAGCAGGTAGAGGAAGCAAGCCGCGGGCGCGGCAACGTAGGTGTACTTCACAAACAGCGCGGCCACGAACAGCGCCGCCGATGAAAACCAAGGCTTAGCCACAGAGGACACGGAGGGAGAAAAAGCATTTCCGATTGTCGATTGTCGATTGTCGATTTTGTCGGATTTGGTGACGCCATCGACGACGGATGCCCCTTTGCCCTCTGTGTCCTCTGTGGCTAAGCCCCGGATAAAGAGGTACACGCCCGTCGTACTCAGTGCCAGCGCAAGGAAATCCACGCGCAGCACCGCGCTCCAGGACTCCACCACCGGCAGTGTTCCATACATCGCCCCAAAGGCCAGTCCGGTGAGCGCCGAACCTGTCAGCCGCGCTACGGTCAGGCCGACAAAGCAGCAGATCGCCGCCACGCAAGCCACGATCACCAGCCGCGGCCAGAGAAACGAAACGCCGAACAACTTCACCGGCACGGCCAACAGGTAATACGCCACCGGCCCATACGGGTTCAGGATGTTGGGAATGGCGTGCGGATCGGGATACGGCGTGAGGCCATGTGTGATCCGCACCAGCGCATTGAGGATGTTGCCCTCTTCATAGTCCACCTGGAACGGAAGCCCGACGTGGCGTCGGATGGCCTCGGCGTGCACAGCGAGGTCGCGCACCACCCATCCCAGCACCAGCAGTTGGCAAAGGACAAATGGAATCCGCTCGCGCGTGATCGGCGGTCGCGGCTGCGCGCCGGCAAGATCCGCCTCAGCTTGGGCTTGTTCCGGGGCCTTGGTGAGCAGCATGTAAGTGAAACACTAGCACAGAAACAGTCGATGGCCGACGGTCGATGGTCGATGGCCGATCGTCGTATGCGGCGCCCTTCAAATATCAAATTTACATTGGCCCATGTCACTGCTCCGGCCTTGTGCGGCGGGGTACAATTGGCGGCATCCTTCATTGCAAAGCAGCGAGAGGCGGCCATGATTCGACAGCTCGCCGCATACACAATCCTTCTCCTTTTGTTACTCAACTTCACATCGGCCCAATCGCAGGAAAATTCGAGCCCGTCCGAAGGCCAGCGATTGTATGAACAGGCCATGAACATGATTCGCGGCAGCAGCTTTAACCGCAACGACCGGGATGCGATCGAACTGTTTCGCCGATCAGCGGACACAGGCTACGCCCCGGCACAAGTGGCGTTGGGTTACATCTACGAATCAGGATTCAGCGTCGCCAGCGAACCGAGGAAGGCGATGGATTGGTACCAAAAGTCAGCGCAGCAGGGCGATCCGCTGGCAGCGTGGCTGCTGGGGCGAATGATCTACCAGGGTGTTGTACCGCCGCTGGGGGTCAATGACGCCATCCCATGGCTGCAGAAGTCCTCTGACGCGAACAACCCGTTCGCGCAATTTCTGCTGGGCTGGATCAGGCTGGAAAAGAACGATTACGGGAAAGCGGCAGAGTTGTTTCAACAGGCGTCGCAGCAGGGCCTTCCGCAAGCGCAGTACGAGCTCGGGAAGCTTTTGGCAAAGGGCCGGGGCACGATCAAGCAGGACAAGGTCGAGGCTTACATTTGGCTAGTGATGGCGGGCGACGCAGAATACCAACGTTATCCCGAGCTGCAGTCGCTGGAAACTGAGTTGGGCAAGGTACGCGTGGAAGAGGCCAAGACGGAGGTTCGCCGGCGCGAAAGAGAATCTGCGCGTACAGTGATCGCGCACGGCTGCACCGGATGGGACGGCGAGTTTGACCGCGTTCCGTCTCCGCCGCCCCTCGACAAGCAGCAGTTCTGCCACTAACGATCGCAGACAAGAACGGGCGGCGTCTCGCAACGCGGCCCGCTAACTCCTAACCCCTGCTGTTAATTCGCCGACACGGGGACGCCGCCGCTCAGCACCTCGTCGCGTTTCTGCGCGTCCTGTTTCTCCTCCGCCTTGCTGGTGGGGAGAGCGACTTCCAGGACTTCGTCAATGGTGGTGACGTACTTCACGTCCACATTCTGCAACTGCTCCGGCGTCAGGTCTTCCTCGACGTTGGTCTTGTTGTCCGCCGGGATAATTACGGTCTGCACGCCGGCGCGCTTGGCGGCGAGAAACTTCTCCTTGATGCCGCCGATGGGCAGCACGTTTCCGCTGAGTGTGATCTCGCCGGTCATGGCGGTCAGCGGCCGCACCCGGCGCTCGGTCAGCAGTGACACCAGCGCGGTCGTCATGGTAACGCCCGCCGAGGGCCCATCCTTCGGGATGGCGCCCGCCGGCACGTGGATGTGGATGTCGTGGTCCTTGAACCAGTCCTCGTTGACGCCCAGCTTGCCGGCGTTGGAGCGCACCCAGGTAAGCGCCGCCTGCATCGACTCCTGCATCACCTGGCCGAGCTGTCCGGTCATGGTGAATCCGCCTTTGCCCTTCATCTTGTTGGCTTCGACGAACAGGACGTCGCCGCCGGTCGGCGTCCACGCCAGTCCCACCGCCACGCCTGCACGCTTGGTCCGCTCGGCGATCTCGGTGTCCACGCGAATCTTTTCTCCGCCCAGGAACTCGCGCACCACCTCCGGCGTCACCACCAGCTTGTCGTGCTTGCCTTCGGCGATGCGCCGCGCCTTCTTGCGGCAAATGGTGCCGATGTTGCGCTCCAGATTGCGCACCCCGGCCTCACGCGTATAGTGCCGGATGATGTGCCGGATGGATGCTTCCGGAAACTCGATCTGTTCCGGCGTAATGCCGTTCTCGTCGGTCTGCCGCTTGATGAGGTAGCGCACCGCAATGTGCACCTTCTCGTCCTCGGTGTAACCCTGGAGTTCGATGATCTCCATGCGGTCGCGCAGCGGGTCCGGCACCGGATCGAGCTGGTTCGCGGTGGTGATGAATAGCACCTTCGACAAATCGAACGGAACGTCCAGGTAGTTATCGCGGAAGGTGTAGTTCTGCTCCGGGTCGAGCGTTTCCAGCAGCGCCGACGCCGGATCGCCGCGGAAGTCGCGTCCCAGCTTGTCCACCTCGTCCAGCATGAACACCGGGTCATTGGTTTCCGCCCGGCGGATGCCCTGGATGATCTGACCCGGCAGCGCACCGATGTAAGTGCGCCGGTGGCCACGAATCTCGGCCTCGTCGTGCACCCCGCCCAGCGACAGGCGCACGAACTTGCGTCCCAGCGCCCGCGCGATGGACTTGCCCAGCGACGTCTTGCCTACACCCGGGGGCCCGACAAAACACAAGATCGGCCCTTTCATCGAGGGCTTCAGCCGGCGCACCGAGAGGTAATCGAGGATTCGGTCTTTGACCTTCTGCAGGTCGTAGTGATCGGTGTCCAGGATGTCCTTCGCCTTGAGGATATCCACTTCCACGCCCGAAGACTTGTTCCACGGCAGCACTGCCAGCCACTCGATGTAGTTGCGGGTAACGCTGTAGTCGGCCGCCATCGGCGACATGCGCGACAGCCGCCCCAATTCCTTCAGGGCTTCTTTCTTGACGTCGTCGGGCATGCCGGCCTGTTCAATCTTCTGTTTCAGGTCTTCCGAGTCGCGCGTGGTCTCGTCGGACTCGCCCAGTTCCTTCTGGATCGCCTTCATCTGCTCGCGCAGGTAGAACTCGCGCTGCGTCTGCTGCACCCGGTCCTGCACTTCGCTCTGGATCTTGTTGCGCAGCTGCATCACTTCCAGCTCCTTCGCCAGGTGCTGGTTGATCTTGTCCAGACGCGAACGGACGTCGGCGGTCTCCAGGATTTCCTGCTTGTCGCGGGTGGACAGCGTAGGCAGTGAGCTGGCGATAAAGTCCACCAAACGCCCGGCCTCCTCGATGTTCATCGCGACCGTGGACAGCTCGTCCGACAGTGTCGGCGATCCGGCCACGATCTGCTGGAAAAGGGTCAGCACATTCCGCTGCAGCGCTTCTTCCTCCGACCCGTTTCTTGCCGGGATTTCCGCAATGGTCTCGACACTGGCGCGCATGAACGGCGTCAGTTGCGAGTATTCCTTTAAGTGCACCCGGTCCAGGCCCTCGGCAAAGACAAACAGGCTCTGGTTGGGCATTTTGACGACCTTGTGCACCACCGCCAGCGTGCCGATGGCGTACAGATCCACAGGTTGCGGCGAATCTACCCTCGCCTCGCGCTGCGCGACTACGACGATGGTTTTGTCCTCGCCCAGCGAGTTGATCAGTTGCACCGAGCTCTCCCGGCCCACCGTCAACGGCAGTACGGCATGAGGAAAAAGCACCGTGTCGCGTACCGGCAGCACGGGCAGATTTCCGTTCTCCTGCCCACCTTCTGCGGGAGTGCCGTGGCGCTCTAAAGTGCGCGTTTCATTAGCCATATGACTCCCTTGAGTGTATGATACTCAACTTTTGATGCCGCCCCTGAGAAAAAGATTCGTGGCCGGTTAAGAACCTGCCCACCGACCTCTGCCAACGAGACGGTCTCACCTGCCCTGGATTCGACTCTCGGGCAGCAGCTCCGAAAATGACACTTGCCAACACTAACCGCTGGCCGCTAACCGCTGGCTTTGTCGAAGCCCGGATTCTACTCCCGGCCGCCTCCTGCGGCAACGTATCCAAAGTGCGATTTCTGATTCCCTTCCCACCTTGGAACGACTCCCGCTCCGATGCTTGCAAGCTCCTTGTAAGTGTTGTGGACACGCCACTGTCGATCGCGCCAGGCCCTTGCCGAGTGCAGTCTGCTCCCACGGCTGCCACGCCGCGTCCCTGTACGGCGGCACGCGAATTCGCGACAGGCGCAGGCAAGGATCATCCTGCCGCTTGCGAAAACGAAGTATGTCACTGTTTGTCAGTAGATTACGTACACTTGTTGCCGCCGCTAGACTGGTCAAGCCTGTTCCCGAATCCGAGTATCAGGGACGAAATTGACATTGACATCGCCGACGCGTCATAGTACTTAGTTGAACGGTCAATTCAATGTATGATGCAAGCGCTGCTCGCGACAAGCCCCGTCAGCCGCCGGAAGCGGTTTCGACGCGCGAACGCCTGCTTATAGCCGCCATGGAACTGTTCACCACGCAAGGATACGAAGCCACCAGCGTCGCCGAGATCCTCAAGCGCGCCGGCGTCAATAGCGGCAGCCTGTACTACTTCTTCGACAACAAGCACGACCTGCTGGTGGCGGGACTGGAGTTCTTCAAGACTCTGCTGTACCCGGTCGTGATGGAGCCGGCATTCGTTCGCGAGGTCGATCCCATCGAGCGCATCTTCGCCGTGCTGGCCGACTACCGCCAGCGGCTCATAATGACTGACCTCGATTACGAATGTCCGGTGGGGAAACTGGCGCTGGAGGTGGCACGCCATTCGCCCGCGGCTCGCGAGAAGATCGCGGAAAACTTTGCTGCCTGGCGCGACCATATGCGCGACTGTCTCGATGAGGCGGCCGACCGGCTGCCCGCCAGCATGGACCGCAACGCTTTGGCCACCTTCATCCTGACCACCATGGAGGGCGCGGTGATGCAGGCGCGCACACACCGTGACATATCGTTTTACGATGCTTCGATCGCGAATCTGCGGACGTATTTTGGGTACTTGCTGACAGAAGTACGGTAGCCATAGCCGACGGCCATCATCAACAAAGGAGAAGTGCATGCCCATGCAACATGTCAATTGGATCGCAGTGTTCACCGCCGCCGTGTCCGCCTTCGTGCTCGGTGGTTTGTGGTACTCGCCGGTGATGTTCGGACGGGCGTGGATGGCAGCCAACAATTTCAGCAACGAGGACTTGCGCAAAAGCAGCATGGGCAAGATCTTCGGAATTGCGTTTGTGCTCTCGCTTCTGATGGCAGCCAATCTCGCCATGTTTCTTGCCGAACCGAAGACAACCGCGTTGTGGGGCGCAACCGCGGGCTTTCTGGCCGGCTTTGGGTGGGTGGCACTCGGAATTGCCATCATTGCCCTGTTCGAACGCAGGTCGTGGAAGTACGTCGCCATCAACGCCGGGTACATGACGGTTGCGTTTGTCGTAATGGGCCTCATTCTGGGCGCCTGGCGGCAATAGAACTCGTACTGAGCAGTGAATCTATCAGAAGGAGCTTCTATGAAACGAGCGGTCCTGCTCACTCTGATCGTCGTCGCACTGGCGCAGGCTTACGCCTCCGCCGAAATCGCCGACTCCGCCGCCAACGGATTCACCTACAAGACGACGCTCAACCTTCAAGCTCCGCCGGAGACGGTGTACCAGCGCCTGCTCGCCGTCGGAAGCTGGTGGGGCTCCGATCACACCTTCTCCGGTGACGCCCGCAACATGAGCATCGACCCCAGGCCGATGGGCTGCTGGTGCGAGAAGTTGCCCAACGGCGGAGCCGTGCGCCATATGCAAGTGGTCATGCTGATGCCCGGAAAGATGCTGGTGATAACCGGCGGCCTGGGCCCGCTGCAGTCAATCGCGGCCACCGGCAGCATGAGCTTTCGTCTATTGTCCGCCGCCGGCGGCACTAAGCTCGAGATCAGGTACGCAGTCACCGGCTACCTACCCGCGGGCATGAACACCTTGGCTGGCCCGGTGGATCAGGTCCTGACGCAGCAGTTCACTCGTTTCAAAAACTACGTCGAAAAGGGCGATCCGGCGCCGAAGGGCGATACGCCGCCTAGGCAATAAGGCTCGCAACCGACAACCGAAAACCGCTAAGCGAAAACTTTTTCCATGAGGATGGCTATGACAAGAACGACTACGACGGCGCTGGCGATCATGTGGCTGGTTGCCGGTGCCTGCGCGCAGGAGCAGAAAATTGCCGAGCAACCGAAGCTCGACGTGTCCAAGATGCACGAGTCCCTCCCCGACAAGGACTACACCGCCAAGACCACCGACACTTCTTTCGTCGCGCCCAATGGCGAACGCGTGCAGCGGCTGGAGATCGTGATCCCGAACGTGACACCCAGACTCGTGTGGGAGGCGGTGAGCACCTCCGAGGGCCTGCGCAGCTTTGTCGCGCCGGTCACGGACGTGGAGATGAAAACCGGCGGCCATTACTACACCAACTACAATCCGGCGGCGAAGATCGGCGATCCGGGCACTATCTACAACACGGTCCTGGCCTACGTTCCGCTGGAGATGGTCGCCATCCATGTCAAGCTGGGGACGCAGATCTTTCCCGAGTCCGTCGCCACCGCCGAACGGCTGAACGCGATCTTGACGATCAAGGACCTGGGCAACGGCCAGGTGCGCGTCTCCGAGATCATGACCGGCTGGCAGACGGGCGAAGACTGGGACAAGGTTTACAAGTTCTTCCAGACCGGTAACGCCTACGTCCTGGGCCAACTCTACAAGCGCTTCGAGGTCGGCCCGCGACAGTGGAAGTGACTGCGGAATGGCAGAACTGCCGAATTGCCGAATTAAATAAAAACTGTCTCATTTTCTCAGTTCGGCAATTTTCAATTCTGCAGTTTGGCAATTGTCAGCGAACGCGAGGTGTAATTTATACTGATTGGTTATGGCGGTGTTCAAGGATCTGGCGGCAGTCGCCAAGGGGATGAGCGTCACCCTGCGGGAATTGTTCCAGCCCACGATTGTCGAGAACTATCCCGACGGGAAAGGACTGCTGCGCGGCGCGCAATTCCAGGAGCGCTACCGCGGCGTCCACGTTCTGCAGCGCGACGAGAACGGCTTGGAGAAATGCGTTGCCTGCTTCCTGTGCGCCGCCGCCTGCCCCTCGAACTGCATTTACATCGAGGCCGCCGAGAACACCGCCGAACACCGCGTCTCCGGCGCCGAGCGTTACGCCCGCGTCTACAATATCGATTACAATCGCTGCATCTTCTGTGGATACTGCGTGGAGGCGTGCCCGACGGACGCGATTACGCACGGGCATGGTTTTGAACTTGCCACGCTCAACGCCAGCAGCCTCGTGTACCGCAAGGAGCAACTCCTGGCGCCCATGCCGGCCCACCTGGGCGCCAATGCGGTGTTCAACCGCGCCGAGGTGGACAAGAATCCCGCGTTGAAGATGCTTAGCGACGTGCCGGCGAAAACCTGATTCTCAGTTTCAGTTTCGGTTTCAGAAAGCCCGGCGAAAAGTCGGGCTTTTTATTACCGCCTCATGTATTTAGTACACTGGCAATTCACGAGATATGTCTGATTTCTTGCAATGCGTGCGGGAGCGCGTGGTCATTTATGACGGCGCGATGGGCACTTCCATCCAGGCGAAGAATCCAACGGTGGACGACTACTGGGGCAAAGAGGGTTGCAACGAGCTGCTGGTGCTGAGCCGGCCGGACATCATCCGCGACATCCATGCCGGTTACTTCCAGGCCGGGTGCGACGTGGTGGAGACCGACACTTTCGGGGCAACCAGGATCGTGCTGGGCGAATACCAGCTCGAAGACAAGGTCGGGGAGATCAACCGGGCGGCGGCACGGCTGGCGCGCGAGGTGGCGGCGGAGTTTTCCAACGGGCGCAAGCGCTTCGTGGCAGGCTCGATCGGGCCGACGACCAAGCTGCCGTCGCTGGGACATATATCGTATGACGACATGACGTCCGCGTACCTGGAACAGGTGCTGGCGCTGATCGAAGGCGGGGTGGACATCCTGCTGGTCGAGACCTGCCAAGACCTGTTGCAGGCGAAAGCGGCGCTGGCGGCGGTCTTTGACGGCATGAAGCAGGCGGGAAAGCGCCTGCCGGTGCAGGTGCAGGTCACACTGGAGGCCACCGGCACGATGTTGCTCGGCACCGAGATCGGCGCGGCGCTGACGTCGCTGGAGCCGTTCGACGTGGACGCCATCGGCCTGAACTGCGCTACCGGGCCCAAAGAGATGAACGATGCGGTGCGCTACCTGGGCATGAACTCGCCGAAGCAAGTTTCGGTGCTGCCGAATGCGGGGTTGCCGCAGAACGTCGGTGGGCATGCGGTGTACGCGCTCAGGCCGGAAGAGTTGGCGGAGTACCACAAGCTGTTCATTACCGAGTACGGGGTGCGGATCGTCGGCGGCTGCTGCGGCACGACCAAGGAGCACCTGAAAAAGGTGGCGGAGGTGTGCGCCAGCCTGGAACCGGCGAAGCGGGAAGTAAAGCCGACGGCGGCGGCGGCGAGCGCGTACTCCATGGTGCCGCTCGATCTAGATCCCAAGCCACTGATCGTGGCGGAAGAGATGAACGCCACCACGCGCGTGGCTGCCTTCCGCAACCTACTGCAGCAGGGCAAGTACGACGACATCCTTGCCTTGGCGAAAAAGCTGGCAAGCGAGGGCTCGCACATGCTCGACCTTTGCTGCGCGATCGTGGGCGAGGACGAGAAGAAGTACATCAGCAACGTGCTGGAGAAAGTCGCGACCCGGGTTCCGGCGCCCATCCTGGTGGATTCCACCGAGGCCGATGTGGTGGAAGAGGCGTTGAAGCGCATACCGGGCAAGGCAATCATCAACTCCATCAATCTGGAGGACGGCGAGAAGCGTACGTCGAGCGTGCTGCCCATGGCCAAGCGCTACGGCGCGGCGGTGATCGCGCTGACCATCGACGAAGAGGGCATGGCGCTCACCGCCGACAAGAAAGTTGCGATCGCGAAGCGGATTCACAAGCTGGCAACCGAGAAGTACGGGATGCGAGCGGTGGATTTGATTTTCGATGCGCTCACGCTGCCCATTTCGACAGGCCAGGAGGAGTACCGCACCGCCGGGATGGAGACGCTGAAGGCGGTGAAGCGGATCAAAGAAGAGCTGCCCGAGGTCAAGACCATTTTGGGGGTAAGCAACATTTCATTCGGACTGGCGACCTATCCGCGGCGGGTGCTGAACTCGGTGTTCATGCACGAGGCGGTGAATTACGGCCTCGACATGGCGATCGTGAACTACTCGAAAATCTATCCGCTATACAAGATCCCGGACGCCGAGGTGGAGATCGCGCGCAAGCTGATTTACCAGGACCGGTCGCAGGGCGATCCGCTGCAGAACTACATGGCGTTCTTCGCCGGGCGCGAAAAGACGGTGGAGGAGAAAGTCCACGTCGAGTCGCTGTCGGTGGAGGACAAGCTGAAGTTCTGCATCGTGCACGGAGAGAAGGCGATCGGCGAGGGCGAAGCCAAGCAGTCGCTGGAAATGGTACTGGACGACGCGCTGCACACATATAGGCCGCTGGACCTCATTAACAATGTTTTGCTGGACGGCATGCGCACGGTGGGCGATCTGTTTGGGGCACGCAAGATGCAGTTGCCGTCGGTGCTGGATTCCGCGGCGGTGATGAAGGCGGCGGTGGCCTACCTGGAGCCCAAGATGGAGAAGGTCGCCGGCCGCGAGAAGGGCATCATGGTGCTGGCCACGGTGAAGGGCGACGTGCACGACATCGGCAAGAACCTTGTGGATATCATCCTCAGCAACAACGGCTACAAGGTGGTGAACCTGGGGATCAAGCAGCCGGCCGACACCATCATTAAGGCGGCGCAGGAACACCAGGCGGACGTGATCGGACTGAGCGGGCTGCTGGTCAAGTCCACGCTGGAGATGAAGTACGTTATCCAGGACTTGCAGCAGCAAGGGCTGAAGTTCCCGGTGGTCTGCGGCGGTGCGGCGCTGACGCGGAAGTACGTAGAAGACGATTTGCGACGGGAGTATTCCGAAGCGGTGTTCTACGCCGGCGACGCATTTGACGGGCTGCACGTCATGGATGACCTGACGCAGTCGGAGAAGAAGCGTGAAACGCGGCTGGCGGAGGGGCGCGTCGCAAAGGAGTTCGCGAAGGCGGCAGCGGCAGCGGCGGAGGCGGACGTCTCCACGGAACGCAGTGCGGCGGTCGGGCCGGCGCCGAATATTCCCCGCCCTCCGTTCTGGGGCGCGCGAGTGAAGAAGGATTTCGATCTGCGCGAGGTGTTTCAGTACACCAATGAGACGGCGCTGTTCAAGAACCAGTGGCAGTTGAAAACGGCATCGCAGGAAGATTACGTGCGGGTGGTGGAGGAGAAGTACCGGCCGATCCTGCGCGGTTTGGAAGAAGAGATCATTCGCGAAGGATGGTTCGAGCCCAAGGTGGTGTGGGGATACTGGCCGGCGCAGAGCGAGGGCAATGATGTGATCGTGTACGATCCCGCTTCGCTCGCAGCCAGCGTGGACGGGCACGACACCGTCGACCGTCGACCGTCGACCCTCGACAGCAAGGAACTGGAACGCTTCACGTTTCCTCGCCAGCGCGAAGGGCGGCGGCTGTGCATCGCGGATTTCTTTGCCCCGAAATCCAGCGGCCAGATGGATGTCATCGGGCTGTCGCTGGTGACCATCGGGCACAAGGCGAGCGAGTTGACGCAGAGGTTATTTCATGGCGGCGAGTACACGCGGTATCTGTATACGCACGGGATCAGCGTGGAGACGGCGGAGGCGCTGGCCGAATTGCATCACCGCGTCATGCGCCAGGAGCTGGGAATCGCGGGCGAAGACGCGCCGCGGATCAGCGACCTATTCCACCAGAAATATCGCGGGTCGCGGTATTCCTTCGGCTACCCGGCTTGCCCGCACATGGAAGATCAAACCAAGCTGTTCCATCTGCTGCGGCCGGAGGAGACCATCGGGGTGCGGCTGACGACGGGGTTCATGCTCGATCCGGAGCAGTCCACTTCGGCGATCGTGGTGCACCATCCGGCAGCAAAGTATTTCGTGGCGTGAGAAGCAGCCCGCTACAGCAATCGGCAGCAGCCGGGGCATGAGTCAGGGCTTTACGCCAGGTGACGATGATTTCGCGAGTGCTGACAGATCGGCCTCCAAGTATGCAACAACATTATTCAGTGCGCCGAAATGTTCGACACGAATGCTGCCGTGGTCAATGACATACGTCGTCGGGAAACCGAAATTAGGAAATTTCGTCTGCAGAGTGTCGCCAATCGCCACGCGCAACCTGTCCAGCTTCTGCTCGCTGATGATTTTGGCGACGGCATCGTTGGAGGAGTTAAACGCCAGGGCAGCGACCACAAGGTTGGGATGCTTCGCCTGAAGTTCCTGGAATCCGCGCAGTTCGGGGATACAGGGCCCGCACGAAGTGGACCACAAGTTCAGCACCACGGTCTTGTCGCGCATCTCAGTGCTGCCAAGCTTCTCGCCTTTAAGCGTAAGGAATTCGATCTCGGGCAACCGACGGTTCACAAGAATCGGCACGTACTTTTCGGCTTTGAAGCGCTCTTGCTGAAGGGTCTCAATCCGCTGCTGCAATTCTTCTCTGGAGCCGAGGCGGGCTGTTAACCAAAACTTTTCCATAGAATCGAGCTGCTTTTCATGTTCGGTTGAAGGCGTCACGATGGCCTGTAGATACGCATCCAGCGCCTTCTGCCTGTCGCCGGCTGCTTCATAGGCCTGCGCGACCACAAAGTAGGTCGCTGAGTCCTTCCGGTACTCCAGCATTTTGTCCGCGAGGAAGGCGGCGGCAGCGCCCTTGCCCTGCAGCAGATACGCGCGGGCACGCCAGAACGCAAGCTCAGCTTCTGTCTCTTTCGGGTCTGGAACTAACACGAACATCCAGTTGTGAGTCCGACTTTGAAACCAGGAGGGATTGGCCTTCATCAGTTGCTCGGCTTTATCGAGCAGGCCCATCGCCTCTTGCAACTTGACCCCGCTGTCGATATACACCGCCGCCATACTGGCATAGTTGTCGGGCCAATTCGGCTCTTCGGTAGCGCGCTGTTCATACATCGCTTCCGCAGCGGCGACCTCATGCAGTCTCCAATAGAGCTGGAACAGTTCGTCGGTCGCCCAACCCTTCTGCGAGTCAGCGGGATGCTTGGCGATGTAGTCTCGCAGAACATCGGCGCGCTTGTGTAAGTCGGGCTCCCGGCGGATGCGGTTCAACCCTTCCGATGAGTCGATCCTGGCGGCCATCGCCGGGTCAAGCGGTTCGAGATACTCCATCAGCTTGGGATAAAGCGTGGAAGGTAAGCGCTTCTCGCTATGTAAAATGAAATTGGATGCGCCGATCAGTGCGCTTTTGTCCAGCTTGTGCTCGTCCAGAAATTGTTCAACTTCCTCTGCAATCCTTGTCCATGCGGCATCGTTGTCGCCGTCGCGGCGGACCTTGTACTCCCAGTAGTCGGCTAACGCGTTGAAGCGAGCCGGGGCGGCCGAATTCAAGGTCGGCTCCAACGCACTCATTGCCTTGGCATAGTCCTTGGGGCGCGCCATGCCGTTGTCGAACTTCACGCCCGTGTAGCTGGCAGCACGATACTCTACCCCCTGGAAATGTAGCTGGCCGTTGGAAAGGCAAGACACAACGTCCCAATACTGCCTGGAATTGTCATCAAGCTGACCCGCAGCTTCGTCCTTGACGCTGAACATCAAGAAAAGCCACAAATCCCGCTCGCCCGGCGAAATCGTCGCCTGCCACACGCCGTCGTCGCGACGTGCCAGCGGGGCCGTGGCAACCTTGTGGTAATAGGGTGTGTTGATCGCAAAATTGAGAACCGGACGTTGCGGGCTCTTGATCGTGGCGCCAGGATTGCGCGGGTCGTAGCTCACCACAATCTCTTTCGTGCCGGGCCTATCCACGGATCTGACAACAGGGCAGGATGGGGCAACAACAAGTGCCGACGATTGCGCAAAACAAGACCAAGACGAGAATAGAAGCACCAGGACGCAGGCCGTACGCATGAGTGACCTCCGTGACGAAGAAGGATACCCCCAACCCAAGCGCCAACCAAGCCGCGTTAGCCGCCTGGCATGTAGAGCCGGCTTAGTGCAGGCGTGCTGAAGCTGATCGCAGGCATCGGCGCATTCGGCCAAACCGCTGCCGAATAGGGAGGTCAACGCAGGGGGCGCAGAGAGGCAGAGTGCGCTGAGAAGGAGGATGGAGCGGGGTACGGGAGTCGAACCCGTTTCACAGGCTTGGGAAGCCTGGGCACGACCGATATACCAACCCCGCTCGTGCAGCACGCCTTCGCTTGATAGTGTACCAAAGGTTACCCACCCGCGCCCCGCCGGATGGCGCTTGTGCGCAATCCGCACCTAATGACGGAGAGCCGATTGCCGAGAGCCTCTATATAATCGTGCGTCAGTTCAGGACTCCTCACCATGGCTTACGACGACTTGCGCGGGTGGATTGCGGCGCTGGACAAGGCCGGCGAATTGCTGCGGGTGCGCGCCGAAGTGGACCCGGTGTTGGAGATTACGGAGATCACGGACAGAGTGAGCAAGAAGGCGCTCGGGCGCGAGCGCGCGTCAACCCAGGCGGGCGGGCCAGCGCTGCTGTTCGAGAAGGTCAAGGGGCATCCGGGGTCGAAGGTGTTGATCAACCAGTTTGGGTCGGCGCGGCGAATGAACATGGCGCTGGGCGTGGAGTCGCTGGAGGAGATCGCCGAGCGGCTGCGCATGTTCCTGGACGTGAAGTCGCCGCAAGGGCTCCTGGACAAAATCAAGATGCTGCCCATGCTCGCTGACCTCGGCAAATTTTTCCCCAAGACGGTGGCCACCGGACCGTGCAAGGAAGTGATCAAGAAAGACAAGTTTTCCCTGTTCGATTTTCCCATCCTGCAATGCTGGCCGAAAGACGCCGGGCGTTTCATCACGCTGCCGTGCGTGATCAGCCGCGATCCGCGCACCGGCAAGCGCAACGTCGGGATGTACCGGATGCAGGTGTACGACGAGCGCACCACGGGTATGCACTGGCAGCGGCAGAAGGTGGGCGCGGAACATTATCGCGAAGCGTTGCGCATGGCGGCTTCTGGTGGAGCGCTCTCGCCGTCGAGCGCGAGCGTGGACATCATGGCTCGAGCTTCCGGTGGCGCGCGTGTGCCCGACGGCGAGCGGCCGCAGGGAAAAATGGACGTCGCGGTGGCGATCGGAACCGAACCGGCACTGACATTTGCGGCAATCGTGCCCGCACCGCCGGATGTCGAGGAATTCATGATCGCCGGCTTCTTGCGGCAGAAACCGGTGGAGCTGGTGAAGTGCGAGACGGTGGACCTGGAAGCGCCGGCGACGGCGGAGATCGTGCTCGAGGGCTACGTCAATCTCGACGAGCTGCGCAGCGAAGGGCCATTCGGCGACCACACCGGGTTTTATTCGCTCGAAGATCTCTATCCCGTCTTCCATGTGACCTGCATCACGCACCGGCGTGACCCCATTTACGCGACCACGATTGTCGGCAAGCCGCCGATGGAGGACGCGTGGATGGGCAAGGCGGTGGAGCGCATCTTCCTGCCGCTGATGAAGCTCACCATTCCCGAGCTGGTGGACGTGAACCTGCCCATCGAGGGCGTGTTCCACAACCTGATGATCGTGTCCATTCGCAAGTCCTATCCCGGGCAGGCGCGCAAGGTGATGAACGCCATCTGGTCGCTGGGACAGGCGATGTTCACCAAATGCATTGTCGTGGTGGACGAAGACTGCGACGTGCAGGACCTGCGCGAGGTGGTGCTGCGCGGGTTCAACAATATCGACCCCGAGCGCGACATCCAGTTCACGCTCGGGCCGGTGGATTCGCTCGATCACGCCTCGCGGCTGCCGGATTTCGGCTCCAAGATGGGCGTGGACGCCACCCGCAAGTGGCCGAGCGAGGGCTTCTCGCGGCCCTGGCCGGATGAGATCACGATGGATCAGGCAACCAAGGAAAGGGTCGACCGGATGTGGAAGAGTTTGGGGATTGAATGATTGGGTAACCGCGATGTTGGCCGGCCGTGCTTGGCGGGCTGTGATCAAAGTCCGCGGCGCAGGAAAATCGGCTGTTGGCGTCAACGTTGCGCGTTGGCGGCGGCTCGCTTGCGGCGCACCGTGCGAGTGAGTTGCGTCTCGTGCGCCGTTTCATGCGAGATGTCGTGCAGCGTGGTTTGTTCCAGGAATTCCAGGTAGCCGTCACGCACCTTGCCCCAGTGCGCATGCGCCGCGCAGGGCTTGTCCGAATTGCACCGGCGGTCGCCGCGGATCAGGCAGTGCGGCCAGGTGGACGGGCCCTCAAACAGGCTGACGACATCAATGAGGTGGACGGCGTCGGCCGGACGCAGCAGCATGTAGCCGCCGCCGGTACCGCGCGTGGCCAGCACCAGTCCGGCATTGCGCAGGGCGAGCATGATCTTGGCGAGGTACTGCGGGGGTACGCCGGTGCTCCTGGCCAGGTCCCGGCCGAGAATGACGTAGCCGCGCGAAAGCTGGGCGAGACGGGTCAGGGCGCGCAAAGCATACTCGGAAGTCGTCGAAAGCATTGTGGACCTCTTGATATGGAAGTCCTCTTGTACCGGGAGGGGCGGGGGCCGCGCTGTGACCAACGTCACTTTTTGAAGTGACAAGTCGCAACCCGATAAAAGGCGGGCAGTGGCCGAAGTCGCCGTCTTGGAGGCCCGCGGGTGCGGCGCCAGAGAAAAGGGCAGCCCAGGGAGCGCGGAGTCTCACGGAGAACAAGGGGAGGTGAGAGCGGACAGGTTCAGCCAACGGTCTCGCCTACGACGCACTTGCCGACCGCATTGGTTGGACTGATGTGCCAACCTTCTTCCCCTTGCTTTTGCACCAGCCACCGGGTGAGGCGGCCTTGAACCTCGGGGGAGATGTCGACAAAGCGAACGCCGGCCCGGCCCTGGGGCTCCGCCCATACAAGCTGACCTTTGCATTCGATGAAGTCGGTGGTGCCAGGCAGGGCAAAACGGATGACAAAACCGCGGGCCAAGCGCAAGGGCTCGCGGATTCCATCGAGGGCGACTCCGCCCGCGCTGACATTCAGAATCTTGCCGGCGAACTGCGCGTCACGAGCAGTGAGCTGCGCCGGCACATCCAGCCGGGCGCGAAAATACCGCTGTTCGGACTCTGAAAGCGTGCCCAGCGGCCCAACCGAGGGCTGAGTCGCTGCTTTCAAGTCGTATTGCTTGAGCTTGCGGCTGAGGGTGCGACGCGAAATTCCCAATTGGTCGGCCGCCATTCCCTGGTGCCCACCGACGCGATCCAGCGCACGCAGGATTGCCTGTTTCTCCATATCTTCCAAGTCCGTGGCTTCCGAGGGGCTGTCGGCCAGTTGGGTTGCCGGCGCCGGCTCGGTTCCGACGATTTCAGCGGGCAGGTCAGAGGCGCGCACCTCATTTTGCTCGCCCAGGGTTGCGGCCTGACCGATCACATTGCGCAGTTCACGGATATTGCCCGGCCAGCGATAGGCGCGCAGCATCTCCAGAGCTTCAAACGACAGCCGCATGTCGGGGCGGATTTTCGCCAGAAAATAATGGGCGAGCGCGACGATGTCCTCAGGCCGCTCGCGGAGAGGCGGCACGCGCAATTGAATGTGGCTGACGCGGTGAAAAAGGTCGCTGCGAAAGCGCCCGGCGCGCACGGCCTCCTCCAGTGCGATATTGGTCGCTGCCACGATGCGCACGTCCACCGAAACTTTGCGGCTGCCCCCGAGGCGGTAGTAGGGAACACCGTCCAGCACGCGCAGCAGTTTCACCTGCACCTTGGGATCGAGTTCGCCGATCTCGTCCAGGAAGAGAGTGCCCTTGTCCGCCAATTCGAAAAGACCGGGCTTGGCGCTATCGGCGCCGCTGAACGCACCTTTCTCGTAGCCGAACAGCTCGCTTTCCACCAGGTGTTCGGGCAGAGCGGCACAATTGACATCTATCCACGGCTTGGCGCAACGCAGGGAATGATGATGGATAGCGCGCGCAATCAATTCCTTGCCGCTGCCCGTCTCCCCGGTAATTAGGATCGCCGCACTGCCTCGCGCAACGCGCTCCGCCATCGCCACGAGCTTCTTCATCAGCTCGCTGCAAACCACCAATTCCCCGTCGAAGATCCGAATCGCTTCTGAAGTAGCCGTATATCCTCTGTGTAATTCTGCCGTCAGATTGCAACGTGCTGATGCGACCGCCCAATTGTCGCCCTTTTTATCAGGGTGTTCAATAACTGGATTATCACCTGCGCAAGCGGGAAAACGGCGAGCCCCGGCTTGCAACCCGCGCCTCTGCGCCACTTTGTCCGAATGACCGCCGGCATGTGGGACATTCTGTCCGGAGCACCGCCGAGCACGCCAGCGTGCAGCCTGTGTTTTCAAGCACTTGGTCAAGAACCTGTTTGGCAAGCGCCCTGCCTAGTAAGTGCAGAACGCGCACTCTCAGCGCACGAGGGAACGATTTATGAACTGCCCGAAAACCAACTTCAAGAAGACAGCCTGGAGCGCCGCCTGGGGAGGAACCAAGGCGGCGGTGGTCGCGGTGGCGTTACTTGCCGTATTGGTGATCACACCGGCCGCTGCCGGCGCTAAGAATGCCGACAAGCCCAAGGTCGGTCCCGTGTTGCGGCGGATGTTAGCCAACAACGATCCGTCCACCGTGGTCGACGTGATCGTGCAGTACAAGGTCAAACCGCTGCAGAAGCACATGGACCGGGCGAAGAGGCGCGGCGGCAAGGTGAAGCATCAGCTCGGCTTCATCAAGTCCGAGGCCTACACCCTGTCGCTGGCCGACGTCCAGGATTTACTGGATGACGCGGACGTGGCCCACGTCACTCTGGACCACAAGGTGAAGATGACTGGTCACCCGGATGCTGCTCTGGTTTCCGTCACTGCCGACGTAGCGCAGTCTTACGGCTACGACGGTTCGGGTGTCGGCATTGCCCTCGTGGACAGCGGTATCTATGCGCATCCCGACTTAAACCTGTTCGGCACCAACAACCAGCGCGTGGTGTACAGCGAAAGCTTCGTAACGGGCGATCCCAGCCCCGCTGACACGTACGGGCACGGCACCCACGTTGCAGGCATCGCCGCCGGTAACGGGCAGGCCTCGGCGACCGGGTACAAGACCCAGCACACCGGCGTCGCGCCCGGCGCCAATATCATCAATCTGAGGGTGCTCGATGGCTCAGGCAGCGGCAGCGACAGCGGTGTCATTGCCGCCATCCAGCGGGCCATTGAACTCAAGGACCAGTACAACATCCGGGTACTGAACCTGTCGCTCGGTCGGGGCATGTACGAGAGCTACACCCTCGATCCTCTGTGCCAGGCGGTAGAGCAGGCCTGGAATGCCGGCATCGTGGTCGTCGTCGCCGCCGGCAACTCCGGCCGCGACAACACCATGGGCACCTACGGCTACGGCACCATCACCGTCCCCGGCAACGATCCCTATGTCATCACCGTGGGCGCCACGAACTCGCCGGATTACAACCGCGCCAACGACGTGATCGCCAGCTACAGCTCCAAGGGGCCCTCCCTGGTTGACCATATCGCCAAGCCGGACCTGGTGGCGCCGGGCAATGCGATGACCTCGCTGCTCGATCCCAACGGCTCAATCATCAAGAACAACCCGAGCTACAAAGTCTACCCCTGCGACAGCACGGACACATATTGCGGCCCCACGCATGGCAGTCCGATGTACTTCAAGCTGAGCGGCACCAGCATGGCGACCCCGATGGTCGCCGGCGCCGCCGCCCTGCTCATCCAGAAGGATCCCAGCCTGACGCCGGACCTGGTCAAGGCCCGCCTGATGAAGACGGCGTACAAGAACCGCCAGATGTACAGCACGGCGCTGGATTCGCGGGGCAACCGCTATTCCCACCAGGGCGACCTGTTTACCTACGGCGCCGGCATGCTCGACGTTACCGCCGCGCTCAACAGCACCGACACCGGCGTGGGTTATGCGCTGTCTCCCACCGCCGTCTACAACGCCGCCAACCACACTGTCACGCTAACCCAAACCGGTCCTTCCAGCACCTCGGTGCTCTGGGGTTCGTCCGTAATCTGGGGCAGCTCTGTCATATGGGGCAGCTCGGTCATCTGGGGCAGCAACGTGTTCTTAAGCGGCTCTTCCGTTCTCTGGGGCAGCTCCGTAATTTGGGGCAGCAGCACAGATAGCGGCTTTAGCGTGATTTGGGGCTCCAGCGTGATTTGGGGCTCCAGCGTGATTTGGGGTTCCTCGACCACTCAGGCCATGGACGATGGCGACGCCGGCGACTGCTTTGAAGATCCGGACAGCGGCGTCGTAACTTGCGAGCAGTTGCAGCAGTAAGGCTGATCACCGTGGACAGACAACCCACGAAAGGAGGCGCGTTATGAGCGAAATCCCAAACAAAGCGAAGATGTTCATCGTAGCAGTCATGCTCATAGCCGCGGTGATCACGGTGTACGCCATCGGAACCCGCATACCGTCCGAGACCAGGGAATTCCTGGTCCTGGCGGCCATGGCAGTGATCGCAGCCCGCTTAAAGTTGACCTTGCCGGGCTTCGAAAGCAACATGTCCATGAACCTGCCGTTCATGTTGCTGGCCATCGCGGAACTCTCGATGCCGGAAGCCATTGCCATCGGTGCGGTGTCCACCTTCGTACAGACGCTGCCCCGCTCGGGCCAAACCGTCAAGCCGGCGCAAGCCGTCTTTAACGTATGCAACATGGTGAACGCGATTGCGATCGCCTCGGTGGTTAGTGGCCGGGCGATGCATCTGGCGACGCTGAACAAGCCCTTCCTGATCGCCACCGCCGCGTTGGCTTTCTTTCTAGCCGACACGCTGCCGGTGGCGGCCATCATCTCGATGACCAGCCCGACCAAGCTGATAGTGGGTTGGAGTGAGATGGCGCTGATGACGTTTCCGTACTTCGTCCTGAGCGCCGGGCTGGCTTGCATTGTGGCCATGGGCTTCCAGGCAATCGGCTGGATGGCTGGAATCGCCACTCTGGGAGTGATGCTGGGAGTGTATCGCTGCTTCCAGTTCTACTTCCAAAACGCGCGCACTGCGGCAAGCGTCGCAGTACCGGTTCACCGCGCCGCCGAGGCCGACTAAGGAACTGCCCTTGGCGATGATAATGACGACGAGAAACCAAACTCAAGAGGGCCTTGAAGCCATAACGGCGACAAGGCCCTTGCTCACCCCGGAGTCGGTCTGTTACCACCTCGCCGAACTCTTCAAGGTTCGCCCTACTGAAGTTGGCCTGCTGCAAATGCAGGGTGCGGTACTGCGGTTTGTATTCCCCCGGGAATTGGCCCACGTCGGGTCGATTCCGCTAAACAGTAACGCCGTGGCCGCCCGCATCGCGAGGACGCAGCGCGCTGAGCTATTCAACGATTTCGTCAAGGTTCCTCACTGGAGTATTTTCGAAAGCGTCCGCCTTCACGACGCAGAGAAAACCGCTCCCATGGTGATTCAGAAGCTGATGTCAGCTCCCATTGTTGCTCGCAGCGGCGTTGTCGTCGGCGTGCTGCAAATCTCGCGCAAGGGAGCTACACGCCAGGAGGCTGGTCCTGATTTCGGGGCGGATGATCTGCAGCGGCTCAAGTTGGCGGCAGCGCAAATTGCTCCCATCATGTTGCTGTTGACGGTGCCGGACCAAATGCCTCGCCAAAAACTGTCTTTCTGCAACCAAGCTGCGGAACAAAAACGGGTATGACCGAGGCGTGCCATGACACCGAGCGCAAGTGCGGAAAAGGTAGAAAGTGTTGGACGAGAGCGGCGGACACGTACGGATGCTACGTTCCGCATATGCCGATGCGGCGCCTCGATGGAGCCGCACATCGCCGAAGCCCGTGACCCTGTGGGCACGATTGTCTATGTCTTCGTCTGGCACTGCCGGGGCTGCCGGAGGGTAACCCGGTAGCCGCTGATGTACACAATTTGAAAGGCGCCGTTGGCCCTTGACCCCGGCTGCAGCCCTCCCAAACGACGGCGCCATGCCTCAAACTGCGACAAACTGTCCTATTCCGTTGAGGAATGAGACAGGTTGTCGCAGCGGCCTTTTGCCAGCCCCTACGGATGCCTGTAAGCCAAACAAAATAAAAGGCTACATTTCAGCCGATTGGTCCTCCGTGTGCTCTGATAACAGGCTGCAGAGGATGCCAATGAACGGCAAAGTGAAAACCTTCGTTGCGGTGACCGCTTCCGTCGGCCTGGTGGTGATCGCCTACGCCTTCCTCCACTGGCAGTCGAACGACCCGGTGCGGTTCGTCTGCTATCTCGCGATTGCCGTCCTCGCGTCCAGCCTGAAGGTTTCGCTTCCGGGCATTGACGGGACAATGTCCGTAAACTTCCTCTTCATCCTGATTGGAATCCTCGAGCTTTCCTTCCCCGAGACGCTGGCTATAGGCTGCGCAGCCACCTTGACCCAGTGCTACTGGCGGGTCAAGAATCGGGTACAACCGATCCACGTGGTGTTCAACGTAGCCGGCATGATGGCGCCCGCGATTGCAGCTTCCTACCTCGCATTTCATCTATTCGCGCATCTGCTGCACGGCAGCACGCCGCTGCTGTTGCTAGTTGCCGCCTGTGCCTACTTTGTCACCAACACCATTCCCGTCGGGATCGTCATTTCCTTGGCCGAGGGCAAGTCGTTTCGCAAGATCTGGAAGGAATGTTACTTCTGGTCATTCCCTTATTACCTGGTGGGTGCGGGTATCGCCGGCCTGGTCAGCTATGTGAACCACTACGTTAGTTGGCAGACCTCGCTGCTGGTTCTGCCCGTGATCTATTGGATCTATCGCTCGTATCGACTGTATCTAGGCCGCCTCGAAGATGAGAAACGGCACGTGGAAGATATGGCGGCCCTGCACCTAAGGACGATCGAGGCGCTGGCCCTGGCCATCGACGCCAAGGACCACACGACCCACGATCATCTGCAGCGCGTGCGTGTGTACGCGGTGGAAATCGGCAAAGAGCTGGGCCTCAGTTGCGATGAACTGGAAGCACTCAAGGCGGCCGCGCTCTTGCATGACATCGGCAAGCTCGCCGTCCCCGAACACATCATCAATAAGCCCGGCAGACTGACCGCCGAGGAATTCGAAAAAATGAAGATCCACCCGGTGGTGGGGGCGGAAATCCTGGAACGCGTCAACTTCCCGCATCCGGTAGCGCCCATCGTTCGCTCCCATCATGAAAAGTGGGACGGCTCGGGTTATCCCGACGGCCTCAAGGAGCAAGAGATTCCCATGGCAGCGCGTATTCTCACCGCCGTGGACTGCCTGGACGCGATGGCCTCCGATCGCCAATACCGGCGTGCGCTGCCCTTGGACAAAGCTATGGAACATGTCGCCAGCCTCTCGGGCCGCGACTTCGATCCCACCGTGGTCGACATCCTGAAACGCCGCTATGTCGAACTGGAACAGATGGCGCACGCCACGCCACCGTTGGAATCCCTCTCCGTGCAGAAGGACGTCGCCGTCGAACGCGGAGGAGCGCCGGACGCCGGATTCGAGCAGGAAGCGCTGAGTCGGCACACCCACGAGGGTGATTTCTTGTCTTCCATCGCCTCCGCCCGCCAGGAAGCCCAGATGCTGTTTGAGCTATCGCACGATCTCGGCAAGTCGTTGAGCATCGACGACACCCTGTCGCTGGTTTCCGTCCGCCTACGCAAGATGGTGCCCTATGACGCCATCGTGTTTTGGCTGTGCGAGGACCAAGTACTCGTTCCCAAGCACGTCAGCGGGGAAAACTTCCGCATGTTCTCCGCCATGGAAATCCCCTTGGGCCAGGGTCTTTCCGGATGGGTGGTGCAGAACGGCAAGCCAATCCTGAACGGCAACCCCTCGGTCGAGCCCGGTTACATCAACGATGCCTCGCGGTTCAGCCCTCTCCGTTCGGCAGTGTCCGTGCCGCTCGATGGTCTCGTCGGCATCATCGGCTCCTTGACGCTGTACCGATCGGAGCCAGACGCGTTCAGCAAAGACCACCTCCGGGTGCTGATGGCGATCAGTTCCAAGATGGCCCTTTCCATCGAGAACGCCTTAAAGTTCCAGCAGGCGCAATCTTCAGCGACCACCGATTATCTCACCGGGTTACCCAACGCGCGCTCCCTCTTCCTGCATCTTGACGGCGAAGTGGCGCGCTGCAAGCGAACAGGTACGCAAGTCGGTGTCATGGTTTGCGATTTGAACGGGTTCAAAGCCATCAACGATCGCTTTGGACACCTGGAAGGGAATAAGGTTTTGCGTCTGTTCGCGCAAGCGCTGCGCGAGGCCTGCCGGGAATACGACTACGTGGCGCGCATGGGCGGCGACGAGTTTGTCATTGTGGCGCCGGGACTCGACCCTGCCGCCGTTGACGAGAAGGCCGCCCGGATGAACGAGATCGCACGCGCTGCCGGGCTCGCCGTTTCTCGCGAGGCGGAGCTCTCCGTAAGCATTGGCTGCGCCTTTTACGCCAAGGATGGTAGCGATGCTGAACAGTTACTGGCCGAAGCCGACCGCCGTATGTACAGTGTGAAGCGGGACCATCACGAGCGCGGCAAGAACATACTGACCTTCCCGGCATCGTCCGCCTTTGCCGCGACGGTGAACTGATCGGAGCCTTGTCTTGTCCGCATCACGAATTGGGCGCCACCTGGCAACCATGCTGCTGACTGTACTGGTGGGAGCGTTCCTCGCCGCCACTCTGATCCGCTTGGCGCCGGGTTTCGATGCCGACGTGCAACAGCTCGACAGCCGCCTCAGCCATGAAACCGTGGAAGCCTGGCGGGCCAACCGCGCGCAAAACCGTAACATTGTGCGCTTCTATTTCAATTATCTCGGCGCTGCTCTCCATGGCGACTTCGGACAATCGCAGACCTTGAACCGTCCCGTCCGCCGGTTGGTCGCCGAGCGTTTGCCCGTAACCGCCCGCCTGGTTGGCTGGGGAGTGCTGCTGGGCTGGACCTTGGCGCTGGTCTTGGCATTCTCCGTCTCGCTGCTCCGCCTTTCCGGCTTCCGTCTGATTGCTGTAGTTTGCGCGGGGGCGTTGCTGTGCATCCCCTCCGCCGTTCTCGCGCTGGCGTTCGTCATTTTACGGGCGCCGGCGTTTTTGGCCGTTGCGCTGGTCGTGTTCCCGAAAATCTTTAGCATCACACGCAACCTGTTGGAAAAAAGCTACGACCTGCCGCACATTGTCACCGCGCGCGCCAAGGGCATCAGCGAGCTGCGCGTGCTGTTGTGGCACGTGTTGCCGGTCAGCGGCGGTCAACTGATCGCGCTCGCGGGCGTGTCTGTCAGCCTGGCGCTTGGCGCCAGCATCCCGGTGGAAGCGCTATGCGGTATCGCCGGCCTCGGACAACTCGCCTGGCAGGCAGCGCTGGGCCGCGATCTGCCGCTGCTGGTGACGTTGACGGTCTTGGTCACGGTTGTGACCCTGGCCGCGAACATGACTTCCGACATCGTAAACGAGTCGCTGAAACCACGGGCTGCATGAACAGACTCCGCCGGCTTTCGTTTGCCCTGCTGCTCGCCATCGTGCTGGCGAGCCTGGGAGCCGATATTCTCGCGCCGGCAGGCTATGCGACGCAGTTCCGCGAGGCCCCGAATTCCCCGCCCACCCGCGCCCACTTGCTGGGAACGGATGCGCTCGGCCGCGACCGCCTGGCACGAACCTTATACGGCACGCGCGTCTCCCTGCTTCTCGCTCCCGCTGCGGCGCTGCTGTCAACCTTGCTGGCGGGCATGATCGGAGGCTTTGCCGGATATGTGGGCGGCGCATGGCAGAAGGCATCCATGGCCTTCACCGATCTTTTTCTCTCCCTGCCCTGGCTGTTCCTGCTGATCACCGTGCGCGCACTGTTGCCGCTGAACGTGTCGCCGACCGCGTCGGTGATGGTGACGTTTGCCTTGCTGGGCGCTCTCGGATGGGCCGCGTCGGCACGTGTCGTCTGCGCCGGCGCAGCCGGCATGCGCGACTCCGAATTTGTGCTCCTGGCCCGCGCCTCCGGAATCGGCCGCGTGCGCCTGCTCTTCATCCACATTTTGCCCAACCTCAAGCCCGTACTCCTGGCGCAATTTTGGCTTTCCATCCCGATCTTTATTCTTGCCGAGGCCAATCTCGGCATCCTGGGACTCGGCGTCGCCGAGCCCCTACCCTCGTGGGGAAGCCTGCTGCGCGAACTGGAGGATCTGGCCACCTTCTCCGGTGAGTTCTGGAAGCTCGTTCCGCTCGGGTTGTTGGTGGTCGTCGTAACCAGTTTTCAGTTTCTGATCTCACACAACGAGGTGAGCGCATGATTCGCCGTACTCCCCTGATCCGCCTCGCCATTATTCTGCTCATCGCCCTCAGTTCGCTGGCTCAGACGGGCGGCGAATTACGTTTCTGCCTCCGCTCCGAGCCCAAGACCTTCAATCCGCTGCTCGTGGCCGACGATGCTTCAGAAACCATTCGCTACCTGACCGGCGGCGTTCTCATCCGCGTAAACCGGCTGTCGCAGGCGGCGGAGCCGGAACTGGCAACCTCATGGAAGCTCAGCAAGGATGGCCGCAGCATCACCTTCACGCTGCGCGATAAGGTGTTCTTTTCCGATGGCACGCCTTTCACCGCCGAGGACGTCGCCACCACCGTTCGCCAGATGATGGATCCCAAGCTTCATTCTCCGACCGGGGATGCCTTCCGCTCTGGCACCGGCGACGTGACCGTGCAAGTGCTGGCCCCGAACCGCGTGACCATAACCTTCCCTGCCGGGGTCGCCGGTCTGGATCGCCAGTTTGACCAAGTCGCGATCATGTCGGCGAAGTCTCCCAAGAAAGAGATGGCAGTCCTCGGACCTTTTTATGTCGCCGACTACAAGGCGGGCTCTTACGTACTGCTGAAGCGCAATTCCAATTATTGGAAGAAGGACACCAACGGACGCCAGCTTCCCTATCTGGATGGAATCCGGCTCGACATTCAATCCAACCGCGACATTGAAGCGCTGCGGTTCCGCCGCGGGGAGATTGATCTCATCAACTCCATTGACGCCGAGTATTACGACCGCATCGGCGAGGCCTCGCCGGCGCTGGTGCGCGACGCCGGGCCGTCGCTCGATTCCGAGCAGATGTGGTTCAACCAGGTGACGAAAGCTCCTGTTCCCGGCTACAAGATCGCGTGGTTCCGGTCGCAGAATTTTCGCCGCGCCGTATCGGAAGCCATCAACCGCGACGACCTCGCTCGCGTGGCATTCAGTTCGCATGCCAAACCGGCGATGGGACCGGTCTCACCGGCCAACAAGGTTTGGTTCGACACAAAACTCAAGCCGATTGCCTACAACACCGGCAGCGCGCTGCAGCGCTTGCAGAAAGACGGCTTCCGCCTGGACAAGAGCGTGCTTCGCGACAAGGACGGCCACGAAGTCGAGTTCTCGATCGTCACCAACTCCGGCAACAAGTATCGCGAGCGCATGGCCACCATGATCCAGCAGGACCTTGGCAAGATTGGCATGAAAGTGAACGTGGTCACGCTCGATTTCCCGTCTCTGATCGAGCGCATGACGGAGTCGTTCAACTATGAAGCTGCTCTGCTGGGTCTGACCAACGTGGATCTTGATCCCAACGCCCAGATGACGGTGTGGCTCAGCTCCGGCGACAATCACCAGTGGAACCCCCGCCAGAAGTCGCCGGAGACTTCCTGGGAGACCGAAATCGACCGGCTTATGCGCCAGCAGGCCTCGGCGGTTGAGTTCCCGGCTCGCAAAGCGGCCTTCGATCGAGTGCAGGAGATCGTCGCCGACCAGGCCCCGTTCATTTACCTGGTCAACAAGAATGCGCTGTCCGCTATTTCGACCGGCCTACGGGGCGAGGTCCCGGTTGTCCTCCGGCCGCAGACCTACTGGAATATCGAGCGCCTGACCCTCAACGCGGAGATTGCTAAGGCCCGGCAATGACTGACAACCATCCATTCTTGTCGCTTCGCCTCTCGGTGGATTACGCCACCAAGCCCGGCGTGCTGCGCAACGTGGCTTTGGACGTGCGCGAAGGCGAGGTGCTGGGTCTGATCGGGCACAGCGGGTCGGGAAAGAGCACCATCGCGCTTTCCATCCTGCGTCTGCTGACGCTGAAAGGCGGCAAGGCCACCGGCAGCATTTGCCTGCGGGACCGCGACCTGATGCGCGCCACCGAGCGCGAGATGCGCTCCATCCGCGGCCGCGAAATCGGGTTGGTCCTGCAAAGCCCGTTGTCCTCGTTAAACCCGGCCCTGCGGATCGGCACCCAACTGAGCGAGGCTTGGCGCGCCCACGCTAACGGCACCGGCTGCCACCAATGCTTACGCGAGGCGCTGCGCAGCGTTTCGCTGCCCAACGACGACGAATTTCTGAAACGGTATCCGTCGCAACTCAGCGTCGGCCAGGCGCAACGCGTTCTCATCGCCATGGCCATCCTGCATCGGCCGCCGCTGCTGATTGCCGACGAACCAACCAGCGCCTTGGATCCCATCACCCAGGCGGAAATCCTCGCGCTATTCTCCAGCCTCAATCGCGAGCGCGACATGGCGATCCTTTACATCTCGCATGACCTGCTTTCGGTCGCCTCCATTTGCCACCGGGTAGCCATCCTGCATGATGGCGAGATTGTCGAGTGCGCCCCTCCTGCGGACGTATTCAACCGCCCCTCACACCCCTACACGCAGCGGCTGGTAGCCTCGCTGCCGGTCGCCGCGTTGGAGCACGGTTCGGCACGCCGGCTCGCTGCCTCGGCGAGCGAGCGCTGAAGTGCGTGATTGTGACAGGGGCGGGCGGGACGTAATTGAAGAATTGGTGGACCTGACCGGGATCGAACCGGTGACCTCATCGTTGCGAACGATGCGCTCTCCCAGCTGAGCTACAGGCCCACGCGTGCCTTTATTTTAGCAGCAGGCGGCGAACCGGAGCCAGTAGCCGGATCGTGCGTCACAACCTGTTGTGACCGGGTTCCACGCCGCCAACCCTCGGTTTGAGCGAATATAATAAGAGTCGTGACTCCATCCCAACACGTACGCAAGGTGGCCGAAGCGGATTTTCCCACCCGCTGGGGGCAATTCCGCATCTTCGGGTTTGAAGGCCACTTCCCTGCCGGCGCCAACGGCAGCGGCGAGCGGCGCAAGGAAACCGCGGTCGCGCTGGTGATGGGCGACATTCACGGCCATGATCCGCTGGTGCGTATCCACTCGCAGTGCCTCACCGGCGACGTCTTCGGGTCGTTGCGCTGCGATTGCCGCCTGCAACTGGAGATGGCGTTGGAGATGATCGCCCGTGCCGGCTGCGGCGTGCTGGTGTACGAGCAGCAGGAAGGCCGCGGCATCGGCCTGATGGCCAAGCTGCAGGCGTACGAACTGCAAGACCGCGGCCTGGACACGGTGGAGGCGAACGAGAAGTTGGGATTTGCCGCCGATTGCCGCCGGTACGCGCTGCCAGTTGAGGTGCTCAAGGCGCTCGACTTGCAGCGGGTGCGGCTGCTGTCGAACAATCCGGACAAGGTCGCGGCGTTGGAAGCGGCCGGAATTCAGGTGTCCGAGCGCGTGCCCTGCGAGCCGGAGCCCAAGTCGGCGCACTCCCGGCTGTACCTCAAGACCAAGAAAGAAAAGATGGGCCACCTGTTCTCGAAGTAAACCAACCGCCAAATTATTTCCGATTTCTTGATTGACGATTGAGGCTGTCCGCTGTCGGCCTTCGGAAAGATTTTTCACCACGGAGATACTGAGAAACGCAGAAGTAAGTTCCTCCGTGGCTCCGTGGTGCCGATGAACCAGATCAACAATCCCTTCCGCCATCATTTACCTTCGCTCCTCCGGCAAGGCTCTGGCGATGGAGTCGCGAACGGCCGCGATCAGCGCGTCGCGATCCTGAAAATCCATGGGCGAAATCGGCTGGTGAAACACGACGGTCGCCTTGTCCGGCGCGATCAGCCACTTCCCTTTCGGCAGGATTTCGTGGGTGCCCAGCAGCGTTACCGGCACGATGGGGCAGCCGGATTCGGTCGCGAGATAGAACGGACCTTTCTTGAGCGGCTGCAGCCGGCCATCTAGCGAGCGGGTGCCTTCGGGAAAGATGGTCATGCTCAGGCCTGCGCGGAGAACGTCGGCGGCAGAGCGCATGCTGGCGATGGCGGCGTCGCGATTGCGGCGGTCAACGGGGACGAGATGGGCAACCCGCATCGCGAACCCGAGGATCGGAATGCGAAACAGTTCCTTCTTCACCAGCACTGAAGTCCGGCCCGGCACCAGCGGGATGAGCAGTGGCGGGTCCAGATTAGAGACGTGGTTGGACATGAAGATGTAGGTCTGAGCAGGGTCGAGGCGGTCGCGTCCGATGATCTCGACGCGGACGCCAGCGAGCATGACGCCGACGCGTACCACCCACATCCCCGTGCGGTAGAGGAAATTGCTGTTGCCGGTGAGCAGCGCGTACGGCAGCGTCAGGACGGCGGTGACGGGCGTCATCAGCGTCCACCAGGCGAGGGTCAGCAGCGTGCGCATTGGCTATCAGGTCCGGTCTTCCGAAGCACGAAACTGAAATTGCTCATTCCGAGTCGCCGCGCATCCAGGCGGCGCGGCGCGTGCGTTGCGCCGGGGTGGCGTCTTGCCTCTCGACCAGGAGGTAGTTCTCCACCGGGCGGGCGCCGACTTTGAATTTGACCCACCGCGGCCCGCCGGCGCCGACGACGCGCAGCTCCACCCGGTCGCCGACACGCATAGAGGAAATTTCCGTCTCCGGTAAGAACTCACTCGCGCGGCCATTGACTTCCTGGATGGTGTCGCCGGTGCGCAGACCTGCCTTTTCCACTTCGCTGCCCGGAGCGACGGAAATCACGGTCGCAGGCCGACCAAGATGGCGCGCGCTGCGAAAGCCGGCGTCGGCGGCACTGATCATCTGGCGCTGCAATTGAAGGCCTACGCTGGCGAAAAACTTGTCGTATGGAATCGGCTCCACGCCGGCGACATAGCGCGCGAAGAAATCGCCGAAATCGGCGCCAGTAACCGTTTCCGCAGCTTCGCGTACCCCGGCGCTGTCAGGAAAAAACTTGCCCTGCTTGGCGTAATGATCGTTCATCCAGTGAAAAAGGTCGCGCAGAGATTTCTTGCCCGCGCTCACCTCGCGCATCTGCAAGTCGAGCAGCAGGCCGACAATCTCGCCCTTGTTGTAATAAGAAATCGAGCGCTCGGGCTGTTCATACGCCGGATATTTCTCCAGCCAGGCGTCGAGGCTTGCTTCCTCTACCGATTGCGTCAGTCGTGCCGGACGCGATTCGAGCTGGCGAATGTCGGCGGCTAGTTCGGCCAAAAAACCCTTCTCGTCCAGATACCCTGCGCGCACGCGCACGAAGTCGGCGACGGTGGAAGTAACGCCTTCGCTGAACCACAACGCGCGCGTGTACTGCTCCTTGGTGTAGTCCACCGGCTCGAGCGATTGCGGCCGGATGCGCTTCACGTTCCACAGGTGAAAAAATTCGTGCGCCGTGACGTCGGCAAGCGAGAGCGGGTTGGCCTTGACGCGCTCGGCGGGGGCGTCAATCGCGGTGGAGTAGGCGTGCTCCATGCCGCCGCCAGCGGGATGGCGCGGGAAGTGAAAAATGAAGGTGTATCCAACCGGAACGAAATCAGGCTTGTCCTGCATCCACTCCGTTTCGGTGACGGCGATTTTGTGCGACATGTTGGCGACGGTGGCTAAGTCGTAGTCATGAGGATCGCCGTCAACGACAATGCGATACGACGTTCTTCTGCCGTCCTGAAAAGCTTGTTCCTTGAAAACACCTAATTCGACCGGAGAATCCACCATCTGGTCGTAGTTGGCAGCGGCAAAGCCATCGACACACTCAGACTCGGTTGCACATAAGAAGCCGAACCCTTCCAACGAGGCCGCCACCCGCCAATTCGCTGGATAGCCGACGAACCTAATGAACATCGCTGTGTCTTTTGCTCCTACTGCGTATACACAGACCTGCGCCAGGTTGAAAAAGGCGTGCTCGTCGTTGAGCTGCGCTCCGAAAGGGCCTGGTGAGTCGGCAAGGATGTCGTATTCAAAAGTAAACGGAGCTGCGCGGCCGTCCACGTGCCACGTCGTTTTGTCCACCGCGCGCACCATCAGCGCGTTTCCATCTTTGTCGTGGGCTGACACCGCGCGCACGTACTGGGAGAAGTCACGCACCTGGTACAACGCATTCCACACCGGAAGTTGCACATCACGGGGCGACGTAGCAGGAAAGCGCGCCTCGACGTGAACGATGTGGTCACTGCGCTTAGCAAGTGAGATTCTGTACCCGACGGCGTTATCGTCGGGTTTCGGAACCCGGACGAATGGCGCTGCCGCCGTCTGCGCCAGCGCCTGCGAAGCAAATACGACGAAGAGTGTCAGGACGATGGTGCCCCACGTCTGCCCGGGTTTGGCAGATGTGGGTTTCTTTGTGCCGGACTGTTTCACGCTTTCGCCGACACCTCGCGGCCCCTCAGCAAACGCGGAAGCTTCTCATAAATGCCGCCGAAGCCGCCATTGGAAAGAATGGCGACCACGTCGCCGGAGCGCAGTTCGGGCACGATCGCGGCGACGATAGCATCGGCATCGGGTAACCGCCGCGCCGACGCACCTTGCCGCCGGACCTCCAGCACAACTTCATTCACATCCAGCCGCTCGGCTGCCGGGATCGTTTCGGATTTAAAGATCCCGGCCACTACCACCTCGTCCGCCAGCGCCAGGCTCCGCGCCAGCGCTTCGTGGAAAATGTTGCGACGCAGCGTGTTGGAGCGCGGTTCCAGCACTACCCACAGTCGCCGCCCGGCATAGCGTGTGCGTAGGGCCTTCAGGGTTTCGGCGATCGCGGTGGGATGATGGGCAAAATCGTCAATGATGGTGATGCCGCCGATCTCCGCCTTCACCTCCAGACGGCGCTTCACGCTCTTGAAGGAGCGCAAAGCATCCGCAATCGCGGCGGCGTCAATGCCGGAAGCAGCGGCGGTGGCGGCCGCAGCGGTGGCGTTGATCACGTTGTACTCACCGGCCAGCGCGAACTCCAGCTCCTCCCACTGCCGCCCTGCGCGCAGCACCGACCAGCAGGTGCGATCACTGTCGTAGCGAACGTTGCTGATGCGCCAGTGCGATTCCTCGGCGAAACCATAGCGCTCAACCGGGCAGAAGGCGCGCGCCACACATTCATCCACGCTGGGCGCGCCGTCCCAGGCGATCACCCGCCCGCGGCGCGGCACCAGGTTCACCAGGCGTTTGAACGCAGTCTTCACCGAGTCAAGGTCCTTGTAGATGTCGGCGTGATCAAATTCGACCGAGGTCAGCACCACCGTGTCCGGAAAGTAGTGCAAGAATTTCGGGCCTTTGTCGAAGAAGGCGGTATCGTACTCGTCTCCCTCGATGATGAACTCGCGGCCGGCGTCGAGCTTGAAGCTGGCGCCAAAGTTTTCCGCGATGCCGCCGACCAGGAACGACGGCTTGCGCCCGGCGACTTCGAAGATCCAGGCCAATATCGAGGTGGTGGTGGTCTTGCCATGCGTGCCCGCAACCGCGATGACCTCATGCCCGCGCAAGAATTGGTCGTAGAGCGCCTGCGCCATTGACTGGAACGGGATGCGCTCGTCCAAAACCAGCTCCAGCTCAGGGTTTCCCCGCGAGATGGCGTTGCCGATCACCGCCAGGTCGGGCCGCGGGTCGAGGTTCCGCGCGGCGTAGGGCTGCGCCACCGGTATTGCGAGCGACGCCAGAAAGTCCGACATCGGCGGATAGACAGCGGTGTCGGAGCCGCGCACGTCGAAGCCGCGCTGCTTGAGCATGCCCGCAAGCGAGGCCATGGCGGTGCCGCAAATGCCGATCAGATGAATGTGCTTGGACATGACCTAACGCAAAAGCATTTTCCAAATGCGACTGTGTAATTGCGGAGTCAGGTAATTGGGTAATTCAAAAATCCGATTCAATTACCCGATTACCAGATTGCGCAATCGCCCGATTTGGTTAGCCGATGCCCCGAGTCGCGACCGCGCTTTCGAGAAATTCCACGCGCACCGTTTCCGCCGTGACCGTGAGCGCTGTCTTCACCCCGAAAGGCAGGGTGGCATTTTCTCGCGAGACGTGCCCCGACCTCAACCCGTACGCTACCGGGATGCCGAGGTCGCCGACGATTCGCTGCACCACGTCCTGCAATGTGTACGGCTGATCGGGCGATTGCACGCAGTCCATCATCTCGCCGAAGATGATGCCGCGCACGTCGCGGAATTTTCCCGCGTACTTCATCTGCATCAGCATGCGGTCAATCTGGTACGGCTTGGCGCCGACGTCTTCCAGGAACAGCAGCTTGCCCTCGGTCTTGGCCTCGTACGGCGTGCCCAGCGACGCCACAATGATCGACAGGCAGCCGCCGTAGAGTACGCCCTCGGCGCGGCCTGGAATCATGGGATTCAGCCCGAACACCTGGTGCGACGCCAGCTCCCAGTTCGGATTTCCCGCCGTCGCCGCCGCCCACGCCATTTCGTCGATGCCGTGCTCGCGCGCGAAATCGCCGGTGATCATCGGCCCGTGGAACGTGACCAGCCCGACGGCGTCCTGCAACCAAGTGAGCAGGCAGGTAACGTCGCTGTAGCCGATAAAGACTTTCGGGTGCCGGCGGATGATGTCGAGATCAATGTGCGGCAGCAGGTAGTTGGCCCCGTAGCCACCACGAACGCAGAGGATGGCGCCTACGTCGTCGCGAGAGAACATGGCTTCCAACTCGCGCGCCCGCCGCACCGCCGCGCCGGCGAAGTAAAGATCGCGGTCAAAGATGGTGTCCAGGAAAACGGGCTCGTATCCCAATCGGCGGAGCCCCGCCAAACCTCGCTCAAACAGTTCGCGCTTGAAGTAGCTGGCGGGCGCAACGATGCCGACGCGGTCGCCGGGGCGCAATGCCGGAGGCTTGAGCAGTGGCGCGGTTCTACTGGAGGCCTTCATTGGCTGAAGAATTCTCCGCGGCACACGATCTCCGCCGGCCCGGCGAGGAAGACTCCCCCCTCCCAGCGCACCGTCTGCTCGCCGCCCGGGGCTTTGACCAGGACGGGTGATTGCGCCCGCCCACTGGCGATGGCTGCCACCGCCGAGGCGCACGAGCCGGTGCCCGACGACTGCGTTTCGCCAACCCCGCGCTCGAAAACACGGATGTAAATTTCTCTTTTGTTTACAGCGCGTACCAGCTCAACATTCGTGCCAAACTTGAAGTGATGATGGTGCTCGATCTCGCTCGCTTTCGCCTGCCAGCCGGGAGCGAACTCGTCCACGAAGAGCACGAAGTGTGGGTTCCCCATGGAGACGGGAATGCCCACCTGCTCGCCGAATGCCAGCTTGATTGACAATGGATTGCCCACTTGCGGCTCGCCCATCGCGGTCTCGAATTCGAATTGATTGCCATCGTGGCGGACCAGCGTACAGGTCTTGATGCCCGCGCCGGTGCGGATGGTCAGCTTCTCCTGCTTGCGCTTCGACACCAGGTAGGCCGCGACGCAGCGCGTGCCGTTGCCGGAAATCTCGGCCTCGGAACCGTCGGCATTGAACAGCCGCGCGCGCGCGTCGGCCTGCGGATCGGAAAAAATCCATTCCACGCCGTCAGCGCCGATGCCGCGATGGCGATCGCAGATTTTGACCGCGAACGCCTTCAGGTCCTTGGGCGCGTACTTCCCTTCGATCAACAGGAAATCGTTGCCACAGCCGTGCGCTTTGGTAAACGGAACCATCGGCATTAGAGTATGCCTAATCCTAACGTCTGCTTTTATAAATTCGAATCGGCGCCTGCCCCGCGGTCTGCACCACGATCAGCAAGTCGAGATTTTCGGGATGTTGCGCTACCGCCTGCGCCACCGGGTCATTCGCCCCGGCAATCACGAAATTGGCATTGGCGGCAGGCGCGCGCAGGGCGGCATCCCACAGCTTGTAATTCCCTTCGTTGATGGTGCGTTCCAGCGGGATGGCGGCGCGCTCCAGCGCTCCACCGTGGTCGCCGATGTAGATGAGCATCGTCATGGAGGGCGGCAGATTCTCCAGCAGCGACCCCAGCCGGCCATCCAGCGCGTACCGCGAGCCGCCGTTGCTGCGGATCTCGCGCAGGCAAATGGGCACGTTGCGCCACACCGAGACGTAGCTGGCGGCAACAAATCCGCACACGGCCAGCGTCACCGCGACGCGCCAAACCGTCGAACGATCTCTGGTCATCGCGAAATACAAGACGACGGCCACCAACGCCGCCATCGCCGGCAGAAGTTGCAGACCGTAGCGCGTGTTGTAGTACGAGAACGGCCACCACTGCGGGATAAAGATGGGGACTTCGCCCCACGCAATGGAGATGGCGTAAAACGGCAGCGGCAGCCACAGCAACATCCACGGCAGAAGTCCCCGCGCCCGCACCAACAACAACAGCGTGCCGGCGACAACCAGCAGGATCCAAATCCGCTCGTAGTGGGAAGACGCGGAGTGCGGATCGCGGCGCGACTCGCCGACCGTCAAGGTCGCGTTGCGCACAAAATGCTGCGCGGCGACGTACGGGTTGTGCCATCCCGGATGATGCGGATCGCCCGCGCGCCGCGAGCGCAGCTCGATTGCCTTCGCCGAGTACGGCCCGGTGGCAAATTCCAGCGGATTGCCCCACACGTAAGCGTTGTAGCTAAACCACAGCGCGGGCGCCAGTGCGTTGATCAGGACGAACGTTGCCAGGGCGCGGCCAAGCATCCCAAAGAGGTTGTGGCGAAGGCGCGCGCGCGATGCAACCATGGCGGCGACGACCGCAGCGCCCACGAAGGCGGCGCCGTGAAACCAGCCGTCGTAGCGCACCAGCATGTCGCACATCAGCAGCCAGCCCGACCACTTCAGGTGGCGTGCCGCTTCCTCGTCCTCGCCGTGCAGGGCGAACTGCACGAAGTCGGTGAAGAATGCCGTCGCCCAGATCTGCAGCGCCAAACTGAGCGGCTCATTGAGCGCCGTGGTCTGCAAATAGATCAGGTTGGGATTGGCAGCCAGGATTCCGGCCGCCACCCACGCGGCCGCGCGCCCCGGGCCGTCCTGCGCGCCGGCCCACGCCAGACCGGAACGCACCAGGCGAAACATTCCCAACACGCCGGCAACGAACGCCGCCATCGACGGCAGGGCGCCGCCGATGCCGCTGCTCCAGGCCGCGTCGGAAACGATGAAAGGGATGGTGAGGAGGTGTTGCAGCGGCAGCCACACCGTGCCCAGTTGCAGCGGGCCGGGCGTGCGTGAATCAAACACCCGGCGCGCGATGTTGATGTGGGCCACCGCGTCGCCGGAGAGCAGGATCTGGCCCCACTTGTATTCATGCACCAGCGCGGCGACCGAGAGCGCCATGGCCGCCAGCGCCAGCACCTGCACGTCGCCGACACTGACCGCGTGCTCGCGCAACCGCTGCGCGCGTTCCTGCCGCACACTCCAGTTTTTCGGCGCAACCGCCATGGCAAAAGCTTAAATGACAACACAGAGGCACGGAGACACGGAGAAAAATCATTTCTTACGCTCCGTGTCTCCGTGCCTCCGTGGCGAAGTCGTTCTTTGCTCCTAATCCAAGTGCGTCAGTTCGCGGAAGACCTCGAACCGCGCGTCGATTTCCTCGCGGGTGAGGTTCTGCAGGCGCTCCGGCCCGAAGCGCTCGACGGCAAACGATCCCATCACCCCGCCATAGAACATGGCGCGCTTCAGCACCTCGCGGTTCAACTCCTCCTGCGAAGCAATGTAGCCCATGAAGCCGCCGGCGAAGGAATCGCCCGCGCCGGTAGGGTCGCGCACTTCATCCAGCGGCAGCGCCGGCGCGCGGAAGGGATGGTGGCCGATGCCGAACTTGCGGTCACCGAAGAAAATGGTTGCGCCGTACTCGCCGTGCTTGATCACCAGCGCCTTCGGTCCCATGGCCATCACCTTGTTGGCGGCGCGCAGCAGGTTCGGTTCGCCGGCCAGCATTTTGGCCTCCGTGTCGTTGATCAAGAGCAGGTCCATGAGCTTGAGCGTTGCCAGCAGCTCCAGGCGCTTGCCGTCGATCCAAAAATTCATGGTGTCGCCGGCCACCAGGCGCACGTCCTGCAACTGCAGCCGCACCTGCGCCTGGAGAATGGGATCGATATTGGCGAGGAAGAGGAACTGGGAGTCGAGGTACTGCTGGGGGACTTTCGGCTCGAATCTTTCGAAGACATTGAGGTGGGTGAAGTGAGTTTTCGCCTCGTTGACGTTTTCGCCGTACTCCCCGCCCCAGTGGAACGTCTGGCCCGCCGCGCGCTGCAGGCCGTCCAGGTTGACGCCGCGTAGGCGCAGCACGCTTTCGTATTCCGGCCCGAAGTCCTTGCCTACGACCGCGACAATGCGGACGTCAGTGAAGTAACTCGCCGCCAGTGCAAAATAGGTGGCCGACCCGCCAAGAATTTTTTCCGCCCTGCCGAAAGGACTTTGAATGGTATCGAACGCTACCGAGCCTACAACCAGGATTGCCATCTACGATTGACCCTCATTGCCGAGGTATTTGTCCAACAGCAGCTTTAATCGCTCGCGCGCTCCCGGCGGTATCAGCTTGGCGTCGGTCATGATCGCCGTCGCCAGCGCCGAACCGCATTTGCATTTGCGTTGCTTGGGCAACACCTTCACCGTCTCGCGCACCACGTTGCACGCGTTGGACGCATTCTTCAGCAACACGGTGACGACCTGGTCCACAGTCACGGACTCGTGCCCCGGATGCCAGCAGTCGTAGTCGGTGATCATGGCCAGCGTGGCGTAGCAGATCTCAGCTTCGCGCGCCAGTTTCGCCTCCTGCAGGTTAGTCATGCCGATCACGTCCATCCCCCAGGAGCGGTAGATGTTGGACTCCGCCTTGGTGGAGAACTGCGGCCCCTCGATACACAGGTAGGTCCCGCCGCGTTTGCCGACAACGCCCGCCGCGGCGCACGCCTTCATCATCGCGGTGGCAACCTCATCGCAGACCGGGTCGGCGAAGGCGACATGCGCCACGACGCCATCACCGAAGAAGGTGGAAATACGGCGGCGCGTGCGGTCAAAGAACTGGTCGGGGATCACGAATTCTAGCGGCTTGTGCTCTTCTTTCAGCGACCCGACCGCCGATAGCGACAAAATGCGCTCCACCCCGAGCTGCTTGAAACCGTAAATGTTAGCGCGAAAATTCAGCTCCGTAGGCATGACGCGGTGTCCGCGCGCGTGCCGCGACAGAAATGCGACCTTGCGGCCTTCCAGCACGCCGAGCGCCGAAGGGTGTGTCCTGCTTGAGCTCGCACGCCTCGGTCAGGCCGGGCATCTGGTAGAGCCCGCTGCCGCCGATGATTCCGATTTCCGCTTCCGCCAAAGAATCTCCTAAGAGGCTGCAGTCCTGCTGACAGCGATTTCGACCCTCAGCGGCTAAAGCCGATGTTCATTCGGTACGATTACGGCACGACTGAAGTCGTGCCCTTTCACAACAGGCTCGCGCGCCCTTCCGAAACAAGCCGTGGAGGGCATGTTGCTGGAAAATGGGTACCCCCCTCCCCCCGGGGTCGATCTTTTAGAATCAACATTTTGCGGAGAAATTCCCGCCAGATCTTTGAGGAATAGGGAGTTACACGTAAAATATTGATAATAAAAGGCCAATGAAGCACCTTGAGCCGCAGAAGCGACAGCTCCGGCGGCTCAGCGAGGACGCTGTTTCTTCAGCATCCAGAATGCATTTTAGCACGGCGAGTCAAGCGAAGAGCCGTAGATTCCTCGCGGGCTTCGGCGCTTCGCGCCTCGGCCCCGGGTGAAGGGCTGGTGAAAGAGTGGAAAAACAGGTTCCTCGCCGCGCCTTCCTCGCTCCGCTCAGTCGGCGCGACTCGGAATGACAAAACTAAGGATGCGGTTTGCGGTACGACTGAAGTCGTACCCTGACACAAACGCGTATTTCAGCGGCCTGAGAAGTCGAGCCTGACACAGAAGCCGCGGGCGAGGGCGCCCGCGCCACAAGAGTTCTTGGGCAAGGGCATATTTCAGCAGCCTGTGAAGTCGTACCCTGACACAAGCGCGTTTGCCAGCAGCCTGCAAAGCCGTGACCTACCGAGCCCGCTCGGAATGACAAAAAAATAAAGGACTTGTTCGGCGCGGCGCTTCGCGCCACCGGCTGAAGCCGGTGGTCTACCGAGCCGCGCCCCCTCAAAACAAGCCGTAGAGAGCATTTTTCGGCAACCTGTGAGGTCGCACCCTGACACAAGTGCGTTGGTCAGAAGCCTGTGAAGTCGTACCCTGACACAGAATCGAGTTTTCAGCAGCCGGTAAGGTGTGTGCGTGGGAACTTCAATCGTGCCTACGGCACTGAGAGATCCTTCCCACTATGCCCCGCCACTGAAGTGGCGGGCTATTCTCAATCGCCCCGCTGGGGCTGCGATGTCGCGGTTACATACCACCGTCGATCATGCCAGACCAGTTTTCACGTAGACACCTAAAGGCCCGCGCTTCCAACAAGCCCGGACGGAAACTGGAAGCCGCGGGCGAGGGCGCCCGCGCCAATCAGGTCGCGCATTGTCGCTACCGCGATTGTGCCTGGATCATAGGCAGACTTCAAACTGAGCCTTTACGAGACACGTATGTCACCAATCCAACATCGAACGCGATATTGCGTTCATCATTTGCCCAGCACCGCCAGCCGGACTTTGTCCACCATCTCCGCCGGCACGCTCTCGATGGCGATCACCGTGTCGGCTGCGGCGACGAGTTCCACCGGGCCGGCGGCGGTCTTCCAACGCGTCAACTCGACACTAGGGATTGCACTGATCCTCTCAACTCCGCCGCCGGGCGCGCCCGCTTCCACCGTGTAACGCTTCGGAACCGCTGTCGCGTACAGGTTGCGAAACTCGTCCGCCGCCGCCGCGTCTGCCCACTTCGTCACCATCACCAGCGCCAGTTCCCCACCGTTCTTGCGCTTGGCGGAGTAATACCAGCCGCCGCGCCATTGCGGATAAATCTTTTTCGCCACGTCGGCGCCGGAATAAATTTCCGCCATCACCGCGACGTCGAACTCGCCGATGGAGCCCACGTCGTACTTCTCCCAATCTTTTCCCAGGAGCTTGGCGACATCGGGCACCGGCAAATCGGGAAGTTTTTCGCCCGCCAGGTAGGTCGCCGGCTCCATCACCTGGCGCGTGTTTTGCGGCGGGAACTTGAACACGCCGGCGAACGCTTTCTCCTTGCCGCCCTTGGTCAACAATTCGCGCTCGAAATCAAGCCCGTAACGATAAGGGAACAACAGAACGCGCTTGAGGAACATGGGGGCGCGGTTGAACACCGGCGAGTCGGCGCTCTCCATCATGCCCTGTTGGATTGCCTCCGTGACCCGCGGCATCGAAACCACCGATCCCCCCGTGGGCGCCAGCAGGTAATCGATCATGACCGCCATCGCCTGCCCTTCCACAATGGCGTGCCGCGCCGCGATTTCCTCGTCGCCGTACGCTTCCTCCGTCGGCGTCTTCTCCGACGTCCCCTTCCCCATCCACTTTTCCAGCCCGTAATTCTGGTCCTGCAGCGCGTGCGTCAGCTCGTGCGCCAGCACCGGCAGCTGCGACGCCGGTAGCAGCCAATCCAGCAGGTACACAGTCTTGGTCTTGCTGTCGTAGTAGCCGGCGACCTGCTCGCGCATCAGCTCGACCAGGAATGTCTGCAAATCGAATGCGCGCGGCAGCAGGCCCAGTTTCTTCAGCACGACCTCGGCGCGCCGCAGCCGCTGCGTGTCTTCGTCCTCTTGCAGCCGGGTCTCGATGTACTTCTGCACCTGGTCGCGGCTGGCGAGTTGGCGCTTGACCTCGTGCTTGATCTTGAGCCCGCTGTCGTCGCTGTCGAAGCGGAGCACCTCGTCCACCGCGCCCAGCAGTTCCCTGGCTTCCTCGGGCGTGATGCGATGCTCGGTGGTGGCCCGCGCCGGGGTTTGCGGCGGCTGTGTCGGCGCGGACGGCGCCACCTCGGGCTTGGGCGCCTGCGCCTGGGGAGGCGACTGTGCCGTCGCCAAGGACGCGAGAAGCACCACGAGTACGATCGCGCGCAACAACAATCGACAATCGACAATCGACAATCGGAAATGGTTTCTTGTTAGCACCCTCACCGCCAGCTCATCAGCCTTTGCGTGCCGCCCCTACGGGACTCGGAGAAAGTTATGGCCCCGATTCCCGGCACTGACGTGCCGGACTAGTTTCTACCGCCCCTTCGGGGCTGGGTGTCACGGCGATTTAAACATCTCTTCCTCTGCCCTCGACCGCGCGGCGAAAGGCACGCCAGAACGCAAAGGCAGCGCGTTCCGGGGACCACGCGCATTGGGCCGCTCGCTTGTTCCCTAAAATCGCTTGACACCGGTTACCGTCGTTAGAGACGGGATGACATCAACATCAGCTCACCCGTTTCGCGACCCAGTCGCCCACCTGTTTCGTTCCCATGCTGCCGCCCACATCCTGCGTCAACTGTTTCGCCCGCACCGCCGCCAGCACCGCAGCATCGATGCGGTCAGCGTGCTCTTGCAGTCCCAGGTGCGCCAGCATCATGGCCGCGCTCTGGATTGCGCCCAGCGGATTGGCCAGGTTTTTTCCCGCCAGCGGTGGCGCCGAGCCGTGCACCGGCTCGAACATCGACGTGCGCCCGGGATGAATGTTTCCGCTGGCCGCCATCCCCAGCCCGCCCTGCAACGCGGCCGCCAGGTCGGTGAGGATGTCGCCAAACATGTTGTTGGTGACGATCACGTCAAACTGCCGCGGCTCGCGCACCATCGCCAGGCAGAGCGCGTCCACGAACATGTGCTGCGCCGCGATCTCGGGAAACTCGCCGGCTACTTGCTTGAACACGCGCTGCCAGAGCCCGCCGGCGTAGGTCATCACGTTGGACTTGTCCGACATCAGCACCTTCTTGCGCCCGTGCCGCCGCGCGTATTCGAACGCATAGCGGACCACGCGCTCCACGCCCTTGCGGGTGTTGATGTCCTCCTGGGTTGCGACCTCGTCGGGCGTTCCCGGCTTGAACACGCCACCCATGTCCATGTACACGCCTTCGGTGTTCTCGCGGATGATGGTGAAATGCACGTCCTCGGGCTTCACGTTCTTCAGCGGGCAGAGGCATTCATCGAGCAGCCGCACCGGGCGAACATTGGCGTACAGGTCCATTTTGAAGCGCATGCCGAGCAGGATTTCCTTGGCATGAATGTTGCTGGGCACGCGCGGATCGCCCAGTGCGCCGGCCAGGATGGCATCGAAATCGCGCGCCAGCATTTGGAATCCGTCGTTCGGAATGGTGGTGCCGTCGCGCAGGTAGCGATCGGCGCTCCAGTCGAACTCGGTGAAATCCGCCGGCGCGCCGCTGGCCCGCACCACCTTCAGCGCCTCGGCGATGACTTCCTTGCCGATCCCGTCGCCGGGCACCACGGCAATCTTCTTTCGGTCGCTCACCGGGGACAAGATACAGCAGTCGACAGTCGCGACTCGTGCCGCCGAAGCCGGGCGGCTCTCACTCGGGATGACATTGCGCTTCAACCGTACCGGCCGTCAGCCGTCGGCCATCGACCATCGACCGTCGACTTCTTGCCCTCGACTATAATCATTCGTTCGACCATGCCCACGACTGCTCTCCACGATCCGCTCGTTGCCGCGGGCGCGCGCCTGAGCGACTACCTCGGGGCGGAGACCGCTGCCACCTTTGGCGATCCTCGCCGCGAGTACGTGGAACTCCGCTCTGGCTGCGGCATCTACGACCTGGGCTGGCGCGCCAAAATCGTGGCCACGGGCGCCGATCGCCTGCGTTGGATGAACGGCATGGTCACCAACAACATCCGCGACCTCCCTCCGGGCCATGGCAATTACAACTTCCTGCTCAATGCGCAGGGGCGAATCCTCGGCGACATGTACCTCTACAGCCGCGGTGACTACCTGCTCCTGGACACCGCGCGCTGGCAGGCGCCCACGCTACTTGAGGTGATGAACAAGTACATCATCATGGATGACGTGGAATTGACCGACGTCACCGAAAAGCTGACCGCGCTCGCCGTGCAGGGGCCGCGCGCGCCCGAGGTGCTGCGCGACGCCGGCTTCGGTTGCCCCACCCTTGTGGCGCCCGGTGTTGGCGCCACTGGGTGGGAACACGCGGACCCGCTCGAAGTCCAGGACATGGCGTGGAACGACCTCGGGCTCTCCCTCACGCGCATGGCCGGCGACATCTCGCACACCTACGAAATCTGGCTCGCGCCCGCCGGCGCCGCCGATGTGTGGGATGCGCTCGTCCGCAGTGGCGCAAGACCAGTTGGCACGGAAGCGCTGGAGATGTTCCGCCTCGCCGCCGGCATCCCGCGCTACGGAGTGGACATCAGCGAGCGCTACCTGCCGCAGGAAACTGGCCAGGAGCAGGCGCTCAATTTCAAGAAGGGCTGCTACCTCGGCCAGGAAATCGTGGAGCGCATTCACTCGCGCGCGCTGCTGCATCGCATGCTGACCGGCTTCGTGGTGGATGGCCCGCCGCCTGCGCCGGGCGCCAAAATTCAGCAGGAGGGCAAGGACGTGGGCGAGATCACCAGCGCCCTCACCGTCCCCGGCAGCGACGGCGACCGCACTCTCGCCCTCGGCTACCTGCGCATGGAAGCCCGCAACCCCGGCGCCGAGTTGAGCATCAGCGGCGCGCACGCCGTCGTGCACCTGCTTCCCTACAGGGAGCTGGCCGCATGATCCAGATTGCCGCATTGCCGAACTGCGGAATTGCGGAATTGGTTTTCAACTCGGCAGTTCCGCACTTCCGCAATTCTGCAGTTGTGAAACGCTATGCCTGATAACAAAAAAGAACCTGAGTTCACCGTCACCGACCGCCGCCGCTTTACCTCCGAAGGCGAAGCCACGCCCGAACCGCCGCGCGAGCAGGAGGAGCGTCCTCCCGAGCCGCCCCAGCCTGCCCTGAGCGAAGTCGAAGGGGCCGCCGCGCCCGAGGCGACGAAAGCAGAACCGCCGCAGCCGGACCAGCGCAACGTCCCGCCTCCGCCCAGCGCCGCCGAGCGCCAGGCGCAGCACGACGCCTTCAAGCAATCGTCGAAGCAGCTCGATGCGCAAATCCAGTCCGAGCTTGGTGGCCGCCGCGCGCAGGAATTCGAAATGACCTTCGAGCGCTTCATCGCCTCGGTCTACATGACCGCGCTGGTGCAGCTCGGCCTCATGCACGAGCAGGGCGGCCCGCCGGCGCTGGACCTGCTCGGCGCGCGCCAGACTATCGACACCCTCGGCCTGCTCGCCGAAAAAACCAAGGGCAATCTGACCATGCCCGAAGACAACCTGCTGCAGAACTGCCTCTACGAGCTGCGCATGGCTTACGTCGAGGTCACCAACGCGATCGCGCGCGGGCCGCAGGCGCCCGGCACGCCGCCTCCGGCCGGCGGCCTGAACATCAAATGAAAGCCACCCTCACCGTGCTCGGCAGCGGGACCTCGATGGGCGTGCCCACCATCGGCTGTCCCTGCGCCGTGTGCAACTCCTCGGACCCGCGCGACCGCCGCACGCGCCCCTCCATCATGGTGGAATACGGCGGCCACCGCATTCTGATTGATTCCAGCCCCGACTTTCGCGAGCAGGCCATCCGTGAAGGCATCCGCCACCTGGATGCCGTGCTCTACACCCACGCCCACGCCGACCATATCCTGGGCCTCGACGACCTGCGCCCCCTCACCTTCCACACCGCAGGCAAAATTCCTCTGTACGCGCAGCCCTCCGCCATCGGCCGCATCCGCGAGATGTTCAGCTACATCTTTGCCGGGGATTACAAGTACGGTGGCATCGCGCAGGTGGAACTGAACCCGTTGCACGGCCCCCTGGACCTGCACGGTGTCTGCTTCGAGCCTATCGCTATCATGCACGGCGACGCCGAAATCTGCGGCTTCCGTTTCAGCTCGGCCGCCTATGTCACCGACTTCAGCGAAATTCCGGAGCGCTCCATGGCGCGACTAAGCGGCCTCGACATCCTGATTCTCGACGCGCTGCGCCATAAACCGCATCCCACCCATTCCACGGTCGCGAACTCGCTGGCCTTGATCGAGCGCCTGCAGCCGCGCCGCGCCTTTTTCACGCATATTTCGCACGATCTGGACCATGAGCGGACCAATGCCACGCTGCCGGCCAACGTGCGGCTTTCGCATGATGGGTTGAAACTGGAATTTGAGTTGTGAGTTGGGAGTGATGAGTTGTGAGCGCTGGTAGTCCGTAGCCGGTAGTCCGGCCCCCGACTACCGGCCACCAACTACGCTCTTGGCGATTGCCGACGCTAATGGCCGATGACTGAATGAAAATTTTCCGCCATCTCGACGAAGTTCCGGCCGACCACGGACCTACGATCGTCTCCATCGGCAACTTCGACGGCGTGCACCTGGCCCACCGCCGCGTGCTGACCGAGTTGGTGCGTCGTGCGCGGGAGATCAACGGAACGTCCATCGTCGTCACCTTCGACCCGCACCCGACGCGCATCCTGCGTCCCGACGTCGCCCCCCGCCTGCTCACTCCCTTGCCGATCAAGCTGCGGCTGCTGGAAGAAACCGGGATCGATGCCGCGCTCCTGCTTCCCTTCACCCGCGACCTGTCGCTGATGACGCCGCTGGAATTCACCGAGCAGGTCATCGTCCGCGCGCTGCACGCCCGCGAGGTGCACGAAGGGTTCAACTTCCGTTTCGGCCACCGCGCCCAAGGCAACGTGGATCGTCTCGTCGAGTTCGGACGTGAGTTCGGGTTCGAGGTCAAGATCTATCCCGCACTCACGGTCCGCGGAGAAGTGGTTTCCAGCTCGCGCATCCGCGAACTGCTCTCGGATGGCAATGTCAGCCGCGCACGGCATCTGCTGGGCCGCGTGTTCAGCATCATCTCTACACCCGGGCGCGGCCGCGGCTACGGCCACAAATACACCGTGCCCACCCTCAATCTCAGCCGCTACGACGAAACCATCCCGCGCAATGGCGTTTACGTCACCCGCACGCGCGTCAACGGCGAAACCTTCGATGCGGTCACCAACGTCGGCGTGCGTCCCACCTTCGGCCCCGATTCCTTCGCCATCGAGAGCCACCTGCTCAACTTCTTCCCCATTTCCCTGACCGCGCAGACCGAGGTCGAGCTCTGCTTCCTGCGGCGCCTGCGAGACGAACAGAAGTTTCCCAACGTGGAAGCTCTGCGGGAGCAGATCGCGCATGATGTGCACCACGCGCGGCGCTATTTTCATTTGGCTGCGAAGGGCTAGGCGCTGGCTTAGAACCGCCTTTTACCCGCGCCGCCTGGGTCGATTATGCTAAGCAATACGGTCCCTTGAGACGCTGGACGGCGAATCGCATTCGCTCTTCTACAACTGGTTGAGTTCGTAGCTCATGGGAATGACGATCATCGTGGCGCCTGCAAAGCGCTGCGTGCGCCGGATCGCGGTAGGCCCTTGCGCACCTACCTTGGCGAGGAGTTCGGCGTAGTTCTCGAACCGCTGTTCCGTGTGAAACCTTTCGCGGCGCCGCAATCCGAAGCGCTCCATGGCTTGCGCGCTGCGGCAGACCTTGTCCTCTTCCGCACCGTAGAAGATCCACTCCGAGCCAGGCGAATGGTCGAATACCACGATGTCGCGTGCCAGACTCTTGGCGTGGGTCAGCGCCTTCTGGGGATCGGCCATCTCGTGCAGGCAAAATTCGAAGTACACCACATCGCCCGACAGTGTCACATCCTCGAACTTGCCGCCAACAACCTCCACGGAATCCTGCATGCCCTTTGCGGCAACGTTCGCCGCAAGTTCCCGCAGGGCCTCCACATCCTGATCAATCGCGATCAGCTTCTTGGTTCCGGCGGAGGCGGCAAGCAGTTGCCTCCCACCCGCCCCGACGAAAAGCACGACCTTATTGGTGAAGTCGTAGAAGCGGAGAAGGTTCTCGGTGAGCTGCGCGTAGTCGGTGGCCAGTGGTGAATCCTTTCCCTAAATGCCCGATCCCTCGCGATTGAAGATTGCGGGACGTTGCTTCGTCCTGACTTTCTCGGAGCGCAAGCAAGCTGAACCATGCCTTACCGTCCCGCCCGGAACGGAAAGGCATAGTCTCGGTGAATGGCAGTGGAAGATTATTTCTTGTCGTACGCAAATGTGGCGGTAACCTTCTTGCCGCCGGCATCCGTTACATTCGTAGTGAGAGTGCGAGTTTTGCCGTCGGGAGAGACAACGATCGTGCCGGTGACGGTCGGCTTCCCGCCCTTCTTATTCGTCAGTTTGTAATGATGGCCATCGACTGCCTGGATGGCGCGGGTATCGCTGATCGGGTCGCCGACGATGGGATAATCCTTGCCATCAAACTTGCCGGTCCATTCGTTGTGGGTGGGCTTTCCGGCGCCATCTACGCCGTCAACGACGCACTTGTAGTTGTCGCCCGCCGCGGTATAGACAACGCTGGTATTCTTGCTCGCCCCAGCGGGAATCTTTGACTTCGCTTCGTTCAACTTCCAGGCACCCAAGTTCGAATCGGCGGCAAAACATGCGACGGCCCCGGCCAGGCAAAAGACCAAGGCGAACAGTATTGTTCTGGCTTTCATTGACGTTCTCTTTCATGGAAATGTTTGAGATTCACGGCCCGGAGTGGTGACGTATCGTACAGGCGCTGCTTGGGTTTTGGCAATCAAAATAGGAAGCGAACTATGCTCTCCGCTTACCTGTTGAACGCCCGCGGCCCCCGCTACGTGTATCCCACAACCAGTTCACCAATTCCCAGTGTTTTTCCGTGACCTCGCACGAACGGCCCGAGCATGAGAACCGAGCACCGGCAACCGATAACCGACACCCCTTGTAAAAACAGATCGCGCACGACGTGCACCACGCGCGGCGCTATTTTCATTTGGCTCGAAGGGCTAGCTAGGCGCTGCCTGGTAAGGGCGTGCAGTGGCCGGCTTCGCAGCGGGTTACTGGTGAGAGGCGATTTATCGCCAGTAACACGCAGCTTGTTCCAGTTTCGGATCAACTTTCCTCCTCGTACCCGGTCTTGCGAAGTTGCAAAGTGTTGCATAAATGACAGATCCCTAAAGTCTGTCCTGAAACCGGAACAAGCGAAGTCGAAGTGGATCTTTTCTTGCCGTCGATGCTATTTTTCCGCGACACAAAAGCCCTTCGTGGGAGGAAGAAGTAAATGCAGAGATTAATTCTTGTGACTTTGTGGATTCTTCTCTCCACATTCGCCGTCGCGCAGATCTGCGAAGACGGACGATGCATGAATGTGAACCCGACACTGGCAAGTTGTCAGACTGCTTCGGGCTGCACACGAACGATGAGGATTTTTCCGCAGAACGGCATGCAAGATGCATGTCGCGTCCACACGCCAGTTGTATGGTATTGCTGCGGGGAGATTCAATACGACACCACGGACGACGTGGCTGGTGCGAGATTGTCAAGAATAACGATGGCAAGAGCACTGGTAAACGCGCGAGAGCGCAAAAGAGAAAAGGCTCGGTCGCCGATTGCCCTAATTCATTAACTGCATTCAGGAAGGCAGCGGCGGGATGGTGAGCAAGGCGACAAAAGCCGTATTCTCGGGAATGCTCCTCTTGGGCATCCTGGGTTTAGGAATCGACGGCGTAGATACGCGCCAGAGTCTCACTATTACAGACCGGCGCGTTATTGAGAAGCTGCAGTCCAGCTCAGGCTTTGCCATTGCGCAGCCAATCAAGTGCAGTCCCGATGGTACTACCATGTTCGTCAGATTCATTCGGCGTTCGCCGGCCCGATCCGTAACGGCCATCGGCGTGAGCGGCAGGAATACATCTGAGTTCGTGGTGTCGTCCGCCACAGATGTCCCGGGTGCATCCATGGTTGACTTTGCACCCTATGGAAGTGGAGCCGCGTTGTTGCTCGAACGGCAAGAAAAGAAGACCTCGCCTGTTGAGACCTACGTGGCGATATTTGACAAAGACGGCCAGTACAAGTCTGCATGGAAGCTGACTTTTGAAGGTTTGGAGAACGCCCGCGCTCGACAGATCGCTGCGTTCCATACAGGTGATGTTCTGATCTCAGGATTCGATCGGCAGGACCTTGTGCCGTTTGCAGCCGTTTTTGATTCGCGAGGACGGTTTCTCAAGCGCGTGGCGCTGGAGGGTGATACGCGTTTCCTCGCGAATCAACACCTGGCCGATAAGAAGCTATATGAAGCTGCCCGCGGCTTTCTAGGAGCACTTGCGACAGCACAGCTCCAGAGTGGAGACGACGGCAACGTGTATCTCTTGCGGCATAGCCCGACAGGCCTCCTCTACGTAATAGATCCGAGCGGGAATGCTCGAAGGGTTTTGCTTCGTGCACCCGAGCACGGTAATCTGATTTCAGCGAAAGTCTCGCATGGCACCATTGCGGTTGAGTATGGTCTCAACATGGACTCAGCTTCCTCATCGACAACGACCGTCTTCGTAATTAACGACACGTTAACCGGCGAGAAGATCGCGGAGTATGGGCGAGGTAAGGAGCGTCTAGCAGCCCGTGGTGTAAGTAGCTGAATTTCGGCACGGGCAGCGGCGTACTCGGTTGCGTGAGTTCGCCAAGTTTTTCGCGCGGGACATCGAGATTCCACTTCTGCACGGCCGATTCCGATCTTCCCGGCGCGGGAG
>JAIQFT010000006.1 GCA_020073185.1 Terriglobia bacterium | reverse complement strand
CGCGACAACCGGCGGCGGCAACAGTAACGTGTCGTATTTCATCGACACGACGCGGCTTACTCCATCTTGGTCATCTGCTCGTACAGCAGCTTCCAGGGGCCGCCGCGCTTGACCCAGATCTCGGCCACTGCCACCTTGTCGCGCATCGGCTGGCCAGTGGTCTTGCCGCTGAATTCCGCCGTGTACATCACCAGCGCGGCGGCCGCCGCAATCGGCTTCACCTTGAAGTCGGTGAGCGCGTACTGCTCCAGATCGACCTGGTCAATTTCGGCTACCTCCGCCATCTTGTCGCGCGGTCCGGCGCCATCATCTTCCACGGCGATGAAGTCGTCGGTCAAGATCGCGGAGAACGCCGCCTTCCGCTTCAACTGGTAATCCGCCCACGCCTGCCGGACTTTGGCTTCCAGCGCGGCGGCCAGCGGCGTCCTTACCCTTGCTGGCACAGGCTTCTTCTGCTGCGCCAATCCGGTCGCGATTAGCATGCAACAGAGGCACGACAGGACAGCCAACGATTTCCTCATTTCGGCGCTCCCTGCGGCAGTGCGGCAGACACTACCCAACCGCGCCGGCAAAGTCAACGCGCCCTGCCCTTTCGCCGATTGTGCAGCGCCAGAAATGCCCAGCGCCGGCATTCATTCCGCCGCGCGGGAAGTCCTCTCTGAGGCGAACCGATTGCTGTCAGACGCGTGTCAATAGGCAGGAAACGTTAACTCATTTGCTCGGCAGAGGAGCAGTGGTGCGAACGGAGAATTCGACGCCGCGCTCTTCATTGACCTGGCGGGTCACGTCCAAGTCGAGGTCGGCGAGCGAGATTTTGCGCGCGCGCGTTTCCGAAAATACCCACAGCGTCTGGCCGACAACCGCGTAATTGTGAATCTCCACGCGGTGACCGTCGCGGTAGACGAGCACGGTATTCGGCTCGGGCGCTTCCTGCCTAGGGCGTGTTGCGGGAATGGGCCGCGGTGTGTCGGTCGGCGAATTCAGAGCATACTGCTGACGTTCGGCTTGCGCCGCCTGCTGCTGCTGGAGTTGGTTCACCTCACCCTGCAGGCGATAGACCTCGTTCTGAAGCCCTGTGTCGCGCTCCTCCATGTATGCCGGTTGCACGGCACTATCGCTATAAACGAAGTCGCTCTGCAGGCCGAGGGGGTAGTAAGGATAGATCGTATACGGATAGGTATAGGGGTACGCGTAGGGGTACGCGAGCGGGAACGAAGTGAAGGAGCGGCGGTGATGGAACGGGCGCGGATTGAAGAAGACGCCAAAGCCCGGATTGTGTCTGAAGGCGATGCCGCCGCGCACTGCCATGCGGCCGTTCGATCGTACGCCGTTCGATCGTACTCCGATGGATGCGCCGGCGTGCGGCGAAGAGAAGCTGCGGCGCTGCGCGCACACCGGGATGGCGATGGAAATCAGAAGCGCGGCTGTTACCATGGCGCGCCGCATAGTCGAATTATAGCGCCATTCTAGACACAACCGCACTTTTCTCCGGCCCCGTTTTGGGACGGACTAAAATTCTCTCTCGCAATCCGCTGGAAGTGGGCGTAATGTTACCCATAATCTAACCCTTGACTGAGCAGGCAGGAAGGCACGGGATTGGGAAGGCTCATTCAAGACCAACAGTCGCTCACCTGTGGAAACATCTAGCCAGTACTCGGAGAGGTACGAGTATGCGTCCGGTGGCCAACCATGCAGCGACTCAGAGCGAGAGAGACGCTGAAGCAAAGAACATCACCTCATTTAGCGATTTGCCGCCCAGCATTCAGCAGGAATTGGAGCAGATCAGTTTTCCGCTGCGTTATCCCGGAGGGAGCAAGCTGTTCGTGGACGGCGAGCCGCCGCGTGGGGTGTTCATCCTGCGCAACGGACGGGTAAAGCTGTACGTCTGTTCGGGCGAAGGCAAGACATTGATCTTACGGATGGCCAAGAGCGGCGACGTGCTGGGCATTCCAGGAACGCTGGCCGGCCGGCAGTATGAGGTGACCGCGGAGACGGTGGGGCCGTGCGAGGTCGCGTTCATCAAGCGCGATGCCTTCCTGCGGCTGATGTACGCCCACAAGGAACTGTGCATCGCCGTCGCCCACGAAGTCACGAACAACTACATCGGCGCCTGTCAAGAGATCTGCTGGATCGGGCTGTCGCACTCCGCCGCCGAAAAGCTGGCCAACCTGCTGCTGGAATGGCCGATGGTGAACGGCGACACCCCGAGCCGCATGAAGTTCGTCTTCCGCCACGAAGAGGTAGCGCAGATGATCGGGACCTCACGCGAGACGGTGAGCCGCCTGTTCACCGAATTCAAGAGAAAACACATCGCCGAACTGAACGGTTCCACGCTGCTGATCCGCAACCGGCCAGCCCTGCAGGCGATTGCCGCGGGCGCCCCTTTGTCCGAGCAAAACGGGACCGACGGTCACTCAGACAGCCACTTCCACCCCGATGGCGTGTAAGCGCTTGGCGATCGCATTCTTGGCATAGCCGATCATCTCCGCGCGCAGCGAGTGAGTTGAATGCTCTTATCGGTTTCTGGGCAGAAGTTCAGGACAGCTTCTTCTTTGCGATTGGCCGAGCGAAGGCGTTGGTCGGGTTGTGATTGTTGATGGCCAGGACCTTGCGGTAGTAGTCCACGGCTTGCGCTTTGTCGCCGGACTTTTCATACGCCTGGGCGAGCAAAACGAGGATGAACGGATCACGCTGATTTCCCTTCAGCAGGCTGGCGACCGCGGCCTTGTAATCGCCGAGGTAATAGGCGACGTAACCCTCGAGATAGGGGAAGAAGGGCGCCTGCTCGGGATTGGCGCCCTTGTCGAGGATGGCCTTGGCGGCGGCAACATGCTTTTCGGCTTCGGCGCGCTTGCCGCGGCGGGCAGCGATGCGCGCCTGAGCGTGCTCCCAGCGGAAGTTCCACAGATCAACGCCGGCGGGCTTGATGTCGGTCTGTTTCAGGCCGGCGGCGTGACCCTTCTCGTACCAATTCTGCGCGTTGTCAAGATCGCCGGATTCCAGGTAAATGCGCGCCAGCTCGTTGGCGATTTCGCCGGCGTTGAAGAAGTTTCCCTTGGCAATGTACTCATCGTAGAGCGGCTGCTCGTAGCGGGCGGCGTCGGCGGCCTTGCCTTCGAAGGCGTAGGAAAACGCCATGTTGCGCTGGGCCTGCGACTTCTTTTCCGTGGGAGCAAGATCGATAGCCTTGGCGAGGTGCTGGCGGGCTTCGTCGTACTTGCCGTCGAGATCGAGAACGATCCCGGCGCCAAGGTGGGCGTCGTAGGAATTGGGGTCGGCCTGCAGGACCTGGGTGTAGAGGGCGAGCGCCTGGTCCTGGTGGCCTTCGCTGTTGAGCTTGCGTGCCTGCTTGATGAGTGCGGCGGGATCGGACTGTGCCAGAGCGGCGGTGCAGAGGAGGAGAAGCGCAGCAAGAGTTCTCGTGGTTTTCATGGGAGCGGAATTATGGCGGGGAGGAGGAGGAAATGCAACTTGCGGCAGACGAGGGCGGGCGAAAGTGGTGAGAAGGGGATGCATGGCCAGTTGCGAACCGCGCCGCGTTGCGGCAGAAGAAAGTAGCCCGTCAATATCGACTCGACGAGTCGGCCAGATCCGAAAAGGTATGTCAATAGACGACTGGCAGACCCTGTATTCTGAGCGGATGCCAATGGCTAAAGCTGCGATCCTCGACGACTCGCCGTCAAACACGAAATCAGCTTGAAAGCTCTAGGCTTGATGGCGCAGTCAACTACGGAGCCGAGGAGTTACGACCGCGCCAGCACTGCCGGGTTCATCGGTGTAATCCGTCGCTAAGATTTGCCCCATCCCGCGCCCGGATCACCAGCAGGAGCGCGCAAATCATAACTGCCCCGCACAAGGGCATAGCCATGCCTGCGCGGAAGCCGACCGAATGCGACAGATGGCCGATGCTCCAGGGGAAGACCATGCCTCCCGACAGACCGACGGCAAACAGCACGCCGAACACGGTGCCGGCAAAACCGCGGTAATGATTGCCGGCCATCGCCAGCATGGTGGGATAAATGGACGCGAAGGTCAGCCCGCCCAGCGCAGCTCCCAGCGCGAGCCCTAGAATGGAGCGCGCGCTTACGAGAATCGCCATGCTGGCCAGCGCGCCCAGGGCGCTGCCCAACACCAGTTGGTCCTCGCGAACGACGCGAAGCAGGCGGCTGGCGCCAATTCTGCCGAGCATCATCATGGCCTGAAACAGTGCCAGCACCAGGGTGGCGGTGCGCACTCCGGCGCCCATGGCGCCGGCCCACGTGGAGGTCCAGCCCAGCAAAGCGGCTTCATTGCCCGATTCGAAAAACAGCAGGAACGCGAACAGCAGCATGCCGGGATAGCGCACCACCTTGCCGGCTTCACGCAGGGAGAATCCGCTGGCCTCGCGCGCTGGGGGAAACGCGAGCAGCAAGTAGGAAACCATGCAGGCGGCCGCAATCACGGCAGCGGCGGCCATCACCCCCGTGATGTGCTTGGCTCCCGCCACCGCCGCCGCCAAGGGAACCAACAGCGCGCCGACGCCGAAGAAGACGGCCAGCAGGTTCAACCGGGCGCCGCGGTCGTCTGGGAAAATGTCGGAAACCAAGACGTTGGTTGCCATGTTCAGGCCGCCGCCGCCGATGCCGAGCACAACGCCGAATACCAGTGCCATCGAATAGCCGGCGACGACGACGAACCCCGCCAGCGCCAGCGTGGCAAGAAATGCGGAGACGACCAGCACTAGCTTGTTGCCGTAACGGTCAATCAGCGGCCCCGCCGCCACGGTCGCCAGGAAGACACCGAACAGCAGCAGGGTCTGCAGGTTCCCCTGGCGAACCATGTCGCTCACGTCCAGCCGGGCGCGCGATTCCGGCAAGCCAAACAGGGTGCCCAGCAGAACCATCACCACGCCGAAAACCAGCAATCCCCCGCAGGCCGACAGGAATAGAGGAGCGCGGCGCAGGGTGTCATTCGGCACGGGAGATTCGGGCATGAGAGAGGTCAGATGTCTGCCGGTCTCGAGTTCGGATTATCTTGTGGCCGCGTGTGCCCCGGCGTGCTTCTTCTTAACCTTTGTAGCCGAAACCTGGTGAGGGTCTTCATAGGAAGCCGGCGGAGACGCCGCCGCGTTGGCTCCCCGCCACGCCAGATAGCCGGCGCCGTGGAGGTTGGCATCTTCTCCCAGGCCGCTGATGCGGATGCGTGCCAGGCGCGCGGACATCGGAAAGCAGCGTGCCAGGGCGGTGTGCGTCAGTTCGTCCCAGAACAGGTCGCTGGCCGACGCCAGGCTGCCGCCCAACACCACCACGTCGGGATCGAAAAGACTGATCAAGTTGGCGACCGCCAGTCCCAGCAGCTTCCCGGCGCGGCGGTAGAGCTGCAGACGTTGCCGCGGCGGGCGAGTTCAGCAACGTCTTCGGCGGTGAAGGCGTCCCCATCGAACTCAGCGAGTTCTTCGCCAACCCCTGTCTGCATCGCTTTCTTGGCGGCGCGAACGATGGCCGGCTCGGAAACAAACGCTTCCAGCCCGCCGAATTTGCGCACCTCGAACCCGTCGCTATCGCAGACGGCCATCCAACCCGCCGCGCCGGAGAGATCGTGCGCACCACGCAGCAACCGGCCCCCACAGATGATGCCGGCGCCAACGCTGGCGCCGACGGTGAGGGCAATGACGTTGTTGCGGCCGCGGCCCGCCCCGCGCCAGGTTTCGCCCAGCACGGCGGCACTGCGGTCGCTGACTACGAATATGGGGATTCGGAGCTTGGCTTGAAGTAAACGAGCGAGGGGAACTTTATCCCACCCCGGAACGTATCCGGTGCAGACCGTGCCATCGCAGCGAACCAGCCCGGCGACGGCGATCCCGGCGGCGCAGAAGCGGGGCTTCCCGTTGGACAGCTCGTCGGCGATGCGTGCGATCTGCTTCACCGGCGCCTGGGTTGCGGAAAGATCCAGGGATTCCGTCCTGCGCGCCAGCACCTTGCCGTCGCGGTCGAGAACCGCGGCAGATAGTTTGTTCGCCCCGATATCGGCAACGAAAACGGCTTCAGCCATTGATGGCACCTATGTCTACGGACCGCCTGCTGAAGCATATCAGCGACAGAGCGCGAAAAGGCACATGCTTTCTTGGCGAATACGCGGCGATGTCCAAGTTGGGACGGGGCGCAGCGGCGGACGCACATCCCGGCAACGTCCCACCGGCAGGGCTGAGAAGGCCGATGCGGCCGACGGACGGAGTAAGTTTAACAATTTTTTACTTCTTTTTACTTCGATTTCACATCTGCGAGGACCGAATTAGCTATTGTGTGAACGCTTTGGGGACAGGTGGGAGGTACATCAGCGATGGCAAAACGACCGCGTGGCGAGCGAATGAGGCTGCTGGTCACACTGGGATTCGTGGTGTTTCCGGCGGCGGCGCTGATTGGCTTTAGCGTGCTGCACTTGCGCAGCATCCAGCGCGACAAGGCGATCGAGGCGGCCATCCAGCGCGACTTCCAGCACATGATGGCAATCACGGAAAAGCGCCTGGCACGCAAGTCCTACGAGATGGTAGACGAGGTCCAGCCCAAGGTTCCCTGCGCGTTCGATTCGGCGGCTGGAAGCAAGCTGGAGGCGATCCTGAAAACGCATCCCTATGCGGCGCACGTCTTCACCTGGGCCAAAGGGAAAGGGACGGTCGTGCGCTCGCAATCGCGGCATTTAAAAGCGGCCGAGGTCGGCGCCGAGGGCGAAAAGCTGGGCAGCATGATCACCGGGTGGTTCGACCTGGAAGGCGCGTCGATCTTGGAAAAGCTGCACAAAATGCAAAGCAAGGGTGAACGACCGTATGCCACCTACCCGGACTCGGTCACCCGGGACGGCAAGCAGGTGTATGAGGCGTTGGTGTTCTTCCCGGTCAATGAAAACAACAACGCCATCGGCGGCATGGTCTTTGATCCCGATTATCTCCAGGACAAGCTCTTCCCCGAAATGATGAACGCGATGATGGCGGAGAGTGAGACCGACGCAAAAAGCAATAACAATGGGCACTCGGAGGCGGTGATGATGATTCATCAGCCGAAGGAGCCACCGCTGGCGGCCTGCTCCGATTGGGACGGCGGCACTCCGGAGATGGAGCGCAAGCTGGAAGCGGGCTTTCCCGGGCTGATGCTGGCCATGAAATTCCGCGGCACCACGGTGGAGGCCATCGGACAAAAATTCTTGCGCACCAGCTTCCTGGTGCTGGGAGGGTTGTCACTGCTGCTGGCGGCCGGGATCGTGCTGACGTATCGCGGCGTAAAAAAAGAAGTGGAACTGGCGAAAACCAAGTCGGATTTCGTGTCGAACGTCTCGCATGAGTTGCGGACGCCACTGGCCCTGATCCGCCTGTATGCCGAGACCCTGGAGCTGGGACGCGTGCCCAACCCGGAGAAAAAGCAGGAGTATTACTGCACCATTCGCAAGGAGAGCGAGCGGCTGACGGCGCTGATCAACAATATCCTTGACTTTTCGCGCATCGAGGCGGGACGCAAGGAATATGACTTCCGCGAAACCAACCTGCCGGAACTGGTGCGCACCACGCTGGATTCGTATCGCTACCAGATCGAGCAGCACGGATTCAGGTTCGAGGAACACATCGCCGAGGACATTCCGCCCGTGCTAGTGGACCGCGAAGCGATTGCGCGCTCGCTGCTCAACCTGGTGAACAATGCGATCAAGTATTCGTCGCAGGACCGGTACCTGGCGGTGAACCTGAAGCGCATCAACGGATCGGTGAAGCTGGAGGTGGTGGACCACGGGATCGGAATTCCTCGCGACGAACAGCCCAAGATATTCGAGAAGTTTTATCGGGTTTGCGATCCGCTGGTGCACAACACGAAGGGGAGCGGGTTGGGGCTGTGCCTGGTGCGCCACATCGCGCATGCCCACGGCGGTGACGTGTCGGTGGAGAGTACGCCCGGCCAGGGCAGCAAGTTCAGCCTGGTGCTCCCGGTGTCGCCAGCGGTGGTCGCAGCGAGCGGGCCTGACATGAAACAAGGCGTGGGGGTGGCGTAAATGAGCAAGATTCTGATCATCGAAGACGAACCCAACATGGTGGCCGGGCTGAGGGACAACTTCGAGTTTGAGGGCTACGAGGTGGTAGCGGCGTACGACGGGGTGGACGGACTGGAGCGCGCGCTGAAGGAGTCACCCGACTTGGTCCTACTCGACGTCATGATGCCGAGGATGAGCGGACTCGATGTATGCAAGCAGCTCAAGGCGAAGCGGCCGTCCATGCCGATCATCATGCTCACCGCGCGCGGACAGGAGGTGGACAAGGTGGTAGGACTGGAATTGGGAGCAGACGACTACGTCACCAAGCCATTCAGCATTCGCGAACTTCTGGCGCGCACCAAGGCGGTGCTGCGGCGGGCGCCGCACGCCGGCGCGAACGGCGACTGCATGGGGTTCTCCGATATTTCGGTGGACCTGAAGAAATGCCGGGTGACGCGCCGCGGCAAGGCCGTGGAAGTGTCGGCGAAGGAATTCGAGTTGCTGAAATATTTCATCAACCACAGCGGCGAAACCTTGAGCCGCGACCGTCTGCTGGGCGACGTCTGGGGCTACGAGCGCTTTCCGACCACGCGAACCGTGGACGCACACATCGTTCGCCTGCGGCAAAAGCTCGAGCCCAACCCCGAGCAGCCGCAGTTTTTCCTTACCGTTCATGGTGTGGGGTACAAGTTCGTTGGCTGACGCGTGAGAGCCACGCTGGAGAACAAGGATGGCAAGCAGCGGTTATAACCATGCGCCTCAGGACGACCCTTACTTGATGGTGAACGCGGGTGCAGGGAAAAAGCGCGCTAAGGGTCCGTCGAAGGCCGAAGATCTTGAACTGAGAGTTGCCACGCTGGAGCGCGAACGCCGCGAGATCCACCAGGAATTGTTCGAAGCGGCGCAGGTGCAGCGGCGGCTGAGCGGGCCACGGCAGTTGCTGCGTGGGCGCTTCGAGATCGCCAGCGAGATATTCCCTGTCCGGCACCTTGCGGGGGACTTCGTGAGCGCGACGGACATCGGCACGCGGACCTGGATTGCGCTCGGCGACATCTCCGGCAAGGGTCTGGCGGCGGCGATGTGGTTCACGCACCTGGTCAGCCTGATCCGCTGCCTGGCGACGGCACATCAGCGCCCGGCAGCGGTCATGCGTGAACTGAATGAGGATTTGTGCGGATTGCAACCGGCGATACCGTACACGTCGATTGTCCTTCTGGTTCTCGATTGCGAATCAGGGCAGATGGAGTACTGCAACGCGGGACATCCGGCGCCGCTGGCGCTGCGGCGCGCCGGCTCGGTGGAGAAGTTAGAAGCGGGCGGGCCATTGCTCGGCGTGGTGAGCGGCGCGGCGTACGAATCGGCGCGCGTCGAGCTTTGTCCGGGCGACCTGCTGCTGGGCTGCACCGATGGCGTCTTGGAGTGCCGCAACGCGGCCGACGAGGATTTCGGTCATGTCCGCCTGGTAGGAGAAGCGCGCGAGCATGCGAAGGAGTCGGCGCAGGCCGTGCTGTTCTCGGTCCTGGGCGCGGTGCAAGACTTTGCCGGCGAGAAGCCGCGACATGACGATGTCAGCCTGCTGGTGATCCGCCCGGCGGAAGAGTTCCGCGCCTGAGCGCGACGACCATGTGGTTGAAAGCGACAATTCGCACTGCCGGGTACGCACCGGAACCGGTTGCCGGACGCAGCCCGATGTCTCCCGACGAACCGGACGAGCGGTTGATCCGGCAAGCGGAAGGCGGAAACGCGCAGGCGTTTGAGAAACTCTCCACGCGCTACGACGAGGCGATCCTCGCCTTGCTGCTGATGCTGACGTCATCGCAGCAGGAAGCGCTGGAGCTCTGCCACGCGACGCTGATCGCCGCATATCAGGGACTGGCGCGGCGCAAGACCGAGTCGTTGTACATCTGGCTGTACCGGCTGGCAGCCGCGCAGTGGCTGGAGTGGGCGAAAAAGGAAGCTGCTCGTACGCAATCGGCGGCGGAGACCGTGGGGCAATTGTCGGCCCGCGAACGGCTGGTGTTCACCCTGAAAGCGGACCAGCATCTGGCGCTGCGGACCGTGGCGCAAATCCTGGACGCTTCCGAAGAGACGGTTGCGCGGACCTTCAGCCGGGCAGTGTGCAAGCTGCAGTTATCGGCGCGAAAAGCGGGCTGAACCGTTACTGATTCTTGCGCAGGAATTTCAGGCGCTTGTGCGGCTGGGCGGCGGCAGTGATGTCGTCGTACTTCAGCGCGCTGATGGAGCCGTCCACCTCCAGGACGGCGAGCGCCACATCGCCCAGGTCGCCGATGCCGTGCTCGCGCAGCGCGCGCATGAGTTCGTCGTGCGAGACGTGCTCACGCGCCAAGTGCGACTCGAGCACTTGGCCGTTGTGTACCAGCAACGTGGGCGAGCCCTCGATGACACGCCGTAAACGTCGGTCCTTACCGGACACTTCAGCCACCAGATAATTCACCACCAGCAGGGTAGCGGCGGCGACGATGCCGCCGAGGAGCGAAGTGTCGGGGCCGGTCATGGCGTTCTGCACCGCGTTGCTGATGAGCAGCAGGAGCGTGAGGTCGAACGGGGTCATCTGGCCGACTTCGCGCTTGCCGCTGAGACGAACGCCGATCAGCACGACCAGGTAAATGACGAGTGTGCGGGCGACGATCTGTAGGAGAACCGCGTAGCCGGGGTACATGAGTGGGCACTTTCGAGTTGTGAGTGCAGGCCTTCGAGGCCGAAACATTAAACCGCAGGACGCAAAGTACACAAAGGACAAAAACGCCACGGATTTCACGGATGCACACGGATCGAAACCGAAATGGTCGAGCCGCGTTGACGCGTAAGATCCGTGGCTTCCTCTGCAGCCTTGGCGTTCTTTGCGGTCCAGGGTTTTCAGATCGTTACTGCTTCACGATCGGGACCGGTGCGCCCTTCGGCGTGCTGAGATAGCCAGTCACTTTGTTCTTCTCGGTCGAGAGGACCACGACTTCGTACAAGTTGCGATCGCGTCCGGAGTAGAACTGGAGCGGCTCGAACAAAGTGCGGTCTTTCTTCTCGATGGTGCGGTCGTCGGCCATGACGTTGAGGGTGTACTTGCCCTTCTTGGCGTCCACTTTTTTCAGTTGCAGGCTGATGGTGGATACCGGAGTGGGGTGCCTGCCCTTCTGCAAACTGAATTCGTAGATGTTGCGATCGCCGCGGTGCTTGAGCGTCTCGAGGTCCTCACGCGTATGAGCGATCAGACCGCTCTGCACGCCGAGGTCGCCCATAACGCGCTCCAGCTTCGACTTGGTAGCTTCCAGGTCGGTGCGCGTCGTTGCGATTTCGGTCTTGGCGCCGCCGAGCTCGGTTTTGACGCCGGCCACTTCCCCGCTGACCTGCTTGGTCTGCTCGCTCAGCCGCTGTTCGGCCTCTCTCTGCTGGCGCTGAAGGGCGGCGGAACGCGAGGCGATGTCCTTCTGCGTCATGCCGACTTTTTCAGCCAGGACCTGTTCGGCCTGGCTGGCGGCCTTGAGGCTGGCTTCGGTGATGCCGAGGCGTTTCAGGAGCTGGGCGTTTTCCGCTTTCGCGGCGGTTTGCGCGGCTTCCAGCTTGTCGATGCGGCCGCGGGAATCAAAGATGAAATACAGCGAAGCAATCACGTAAACGATGGCGATGCCAAGCAGCACGTTGCGCAGCATGCTGCCGTTGGAGGAGGTCTCGGTATCCGGGTTATCTGCTGGCGAAATAATTCGGCCGTCTTCTTCGGACATAAGTCTCCTGACTGGCGATGAAGGCCACCTGCATTCTTCAGCAGAAACCCAGGGAGTGTCAATGACGGGAGCCGCGGGCTGCCAGTTCCGCGCTGGAGCGCATGGAACAGCGGGTACGGCACGAGCTTAGGGCTCCAATTGCAGGTCTTATGAGCAGGAGATTACCCCGGAGAAAGGGGCGCAAGCGCTGGGCACATAACAGACTCGGTTTCGACCTCCAGGGGAGGACAACCGAACTCCAACGGTTGGAATCTACACGCTTAGCGCGCCTCAAGCTTCGGTCATGAGCGGAGTAACTTGGGAGGCCAAAGTGAGAGAGCTAAGGATCATCGCCGTCCTACTAATCGTGCTGGCTGTGCTGCCGGCGAGTTTGGGAGCGCAAAACTCGCGAAGCTCGCCGAAGCAGGGAGCGGGCCAAACAGTCAATCCAGCCGCACAGGTAAGCGCACTGCGGATCATGTCGCCGAAAGCGGGAGAGCATCTGCGACAAGACTATGTCAACGTGCAATACGAGTTGAAGAACGACGCCGCGTCGGCGGCGGGGATGCCGACCTTCCGAGTGAAGCTGGACAGCCAGGACCCGGTCACGACCAGCGCAACCAACTACACCTTCAATGGTCTTAAGCCGGGCCCGCACACGGTGATGGTGCAGTTAGTGGACGCCAACGGCACGCCGATCACGGGTGCGGAAGGCGAAGTCCAATTCATTGTGCCGCAACCATCGCCGGGCCCGGGAGCGGCGACCGCGGCGCATGGTGGGCTGCTGAAGGAAATTGTATCGGCGATACACATCAGGCCAAGGTAGATCTCCCAGATCGTGCCAATGAGGTTTGATTTGTCCTGCTGGCGGGAGATTCGCCACCCCGGATTTCTTGAGCGGGTGCGCGTCCTCGAGTTCCAGAGCCGCCGCCTCACCCAAGAGGCTGGCGGTGTTTGCCAAGCTCGTGGGCGAAGACGAGGCGCAGGCGCAGAGGTCGGCGGGCAACGCATTAGTCCGTGGAAAAGATCCTATTCAACACGGCACAGTAGAATGTCCCGGTGAAGACTTGGGATGCCATCATCGTCGGCGGCGGGATTATCGGAATGTCGCTGGCGTATTCGTTGAAAAAGCACGGAACGCAGGTGCTGGTGGTGGAGCGCGGTGAGCCTGGACGCGAGGCATCGCATGCGGCGGCCGGAATGCTGGCCGATCTCGATCCGCACACGCCGGAAGCGCTCCGACCGATGGCGACGGCCAGCGCGCGGATGTATCCCGAGTTCGTGCACGAGCTGCAGGACGAGTCCGGCAGCCGCGCGGACCTGCGCGACGACGGCACCATCTACTTCCCCGACCCGAAGGCCACGCTGGGGGCCACCGCCGCCGAGATGACCGACGGCGAGAAGCTGAAAGCACTGGAGCCATGGCTGAGGTACACCGGAGTTGCGGTGTCGCTGAAGGAACGCAGCGTAGATCCGCGGGCGCTGATGGCTGCGCTTCTGAAAGTGGCCAAGCACCGCGAAATCCAGATCGCCTCCGGCAGCCCGGCTACGGGACTGATGCTGAACCACGGAGCCGTCGTGGGAGTAAAGACCGCAAGAACCGAGTTTTACGCACCCGTTGTCGTGAACTGCGCGGGCGCATGGGCGAGCGCATTCGGTCCGGGACGCACGCCCACCAAACCCGTTAAGGGGCAGATGCTGGCGCTGATTCCGTCGCGCCGCAACCTGCTGCGGCACGTGGTGCGCGCGCCGACGGTGTACCTGGTGCCGCGCAGCGACGGGCGCATCGTGGTGGGTTCGACGCTGGAGGATGCTGGCTTCGACAAACAGGTCAATCCGAACACCATTCAACACCTGCATCAGAAAGCGGCGGAACTTCTGCCCGAGCTTGGACAGGCGCGGATATTGGAAGCGTGGGCGGGCTTGCGGCCAGGCACGCCGGATGGATTGCCGATCTTGGGTCGCGGAGACGTGGAGGGATATTTTCTGGCCACGGGCCACTATCGCGACGGCATCCTTATGGCGCCGATCACGGCGGTGGTTGTGACGCAGTTCATCCACGGAGTGCAGCCGGAGTTTGACCTGAAGGAGTTCGCGCCAGAAAGATTCAGATAAACATCTCGTCCTGCGGCTGGCCGGCGTGATGGCGCGAACGGCGGCCCAGCAGCGCGCCCAGGCCGGCGGTCAGGCCCTGCACGATGCCGGCGATCTGGCGGACGGGCGAGATGACCGTGTGGTGGACGAGATCCGTGGTCTCTTCCACGCGATCCATGGTACGCGTGACAAGCTCATCGGCACGGATGACGTGCAGGCGGGTGCGGTCCACGACATCGTTCACGGTCGCGTCGAGCCGTTCCAGTTGGCTCTTGATGGTAGCGGACGAGGCGGCGGCGTTGGCCACCAGTTCCTCGATCTTTGGCTTGGTGGTTTGCAGCAGCGACTGCGCCGCATCGAGGGTAGGAAGCGCCCGGCGCTGGACTTCTTCGGCCAGTGCCTGCATGCGCGCGGAACTCTTCTTCACGGCGGCAAGGATCGCCAGCAGGATACCGATCTGCAGCGCCAGGGCCACACCGATTTCAAACAGCAGAACCGTGAACCGTGTTTCCATAAGGGGCGCTTATACCTTCGATTCACCTTCGGCAGTGGCATCGCGATAGGCCTGGCGGCCGGCTTCGTACGCCGACTTGAACTGCTCTTTCTGCTGGTTGAGAACTTCGCGTCCCTTGTCCACCCACTCGTTGGCCTGGTTGCGGGCACGCTGCGCCCGCTCCAAGACCAGGTCGCGTCCCTCCTCCGCCCTGCCGACCAGGGTTTCGCGGGTTTCGCGGCCCGACTTCGGAGCGTAGAGCACGCCGATGGCCGCGCCGATTCCAAGACCGGTTAAGAACCAGAGAAAGCTGCTTCCGTCTCTGTCCGACATGAGAACCTCCCGGGGTGTTCCTGAAACACCCGATGTTAGCATCCGTGGCAGTTAGCAGCAAGCGGCAAGCGGACACGGCCGAATTCGGAAGTCAGAGGCGGTCCTTGGGGTAAATTGCATTCCCTACTCTCACTTCTGACTTTTTGGCTTCTGACTTCTGACTTTCCTCACGGCTTCTGGGCCGGGCGGAGGACGACCTCGCTGGCGAACGATTGCGGCGCCTGCGTGACCAGCATGGCGACAACGTGCGCGACATCGCTGGGGCGCAGCATTTTCAATGAATCCTTGCCGGGGTGCGGGCTGAGCTCGGATTGCGTGCTGCCGGGACACACGACGCTGACGCGGATATCGTAGCGACGAAGCTCCTCGGCGACCGAGTAGCTCAACCCGTTCAGCCCCCATTTCGACGCGGCATAGGCGGCGCCGTTGGGCAGCGGATTTTTGCCGGCGATGGAGGAGATGTTGATGATGTCACCATGGCCGGCGTTGATCATCATGGGCGCGAACGAACGGATGGTGTAGAAGACGCCGCGCAGATTGGTGTTGACGATGCGGTCCCAATCCTCCGGCGGGAGCTGATGCAAGGCTCGGGAGAAATCGCCGACGCCGGCATTGTTCACCAGGATATCAGTGTGGCCGAAGGTCTTGTCCACCCGGGCGGCGAGCGCTTCCACCGAGCTGAGTCGGCTGACGTCGCAGACCACGGCCTCGCATTGTCCGCCGGCGGAGGTGATGGCCTGCGCCGCCGCGTCCAGCGTTTCCTGCGAGCGCCCGCAGATAATGGTAGTGGCGTCCATCTGCGCCAGCCGCTGCGCAATCGCGCGCCCTATGCCGCGGCCGCCGCCGGTGACCACGGCGATCTTGCCGGTGAGCGGCTTCGTTCCATCGTTTGTCATACGTGTCTCCTCGAATTACGCGCGGGAGCGGCGCCCGGCGCGGCACCTCCGCCGACCGGGAAAGCCGCATTAAACCAAGCGGGAGAGTCTATACCCAATACGTAACTTGCCTTTGCACGCGGTACATTCTTATAATCCCTGCCTCTGAGCGTCCTGCTGTATAGAAGCAGAACCAGGGCAGGTGGTGGTAAGAAGTTGCCGTTCCGGGCCCGGGCACGTGCGCCTCGACGCGTGCCACCCGCGTGCCGGTTTGTGTGCGTGGAGAGACGTGGCAATTTTCCCAGGAATCCGAAGGAGCCCTATGAAGAAGTTGCTCATGTTGCTGGTGCTTGTTCCTGCCGTGCTGGGCATGATACAAGCCGGCGCGCAAACCGCGTCTCAGCCGTCCGGCCAGGCGGCCCCAACCGGACCGACCATCAAAGACCCCGCTGAATACAACGCTTACGTGACGGCCCTCAACCAGACCGATCCGCCCTCCAAGGCGCAGGCGCTGGAAACCTTCCTGCAGCAATACCCGAACAGCATCGTGAAGGTGAGCGCGCTGGAATTGCTGATGGCGACCTACCAGCAGCTCGGGAATGCGCCGAAGGTCACGGACGCGGCAAATCGCGTGCTCCAAGCCGATCCCAACAATCTGCGGGCGCTGGCGCTGCTGACTTACATCTACCGACAGCAGGCGGAGGCCGGCGGCGCCAATGCCGCGCAGATGCTGCAACAGGCGGCGCAGTATGCGCAAAAGGGAATGCAGGCCATCCAAAGCGCGCAAAAGCCGAACGAAGTCACCGCGGCGGACTGGGAGAAACTGAAGGAGCAGACGCAGGTGATCTTCGCCGGCGCGGCCGGCATGGCGGCGCTGCAGCAGAAAGACTATCCCGGCGCGCAGAAGTATTTGACCATCGCGGCGCAGGCGCAGCCCAATGATCTGCGCAACGTCTACCCGCTGGCGCTGGCGTATCTGCAGCAGAAGCCGCAGGATGTACGCGGGCTGTGGTACATCGCGCGCGCGGTAAACCTGGCCGCGGGTTCACCGGCGCAAGCGCAGATCGCCGCCTATGGCAAGCGCGCCTACACCGTCTATCACGGCGGTGACGATGGCTGGGACCAACTGGTGGCGCAGACAAAGACCACGGCCGATCCCCCGGCGGGATACTCCGTAAAACCCGCACCCACGCCGGCCGAGCAAGCGGCAAATTTGGTCAACACAAAGCCCGTCGGGCAGATGTCGTTCGATGAGTTCCAGTTGATCCTGACCGCGGGCAATCAGCAGGCTGCAGAGAAGGTCTGGAACGGGATCAAAGGTCAAGAGATCGCGTTCGAGGGCAAGGCCATCAGCACGACGAAGAGTTCCCTGATGCTGGCCGCGACCGTGGACGACATTCAGAACAACAAGGCCGACGTGGAATTGATGTTTGAGGCGCCGATTACGGCTAGTTTGATGCCGAAGGAGGGTGCAATGGTGAAGGTGCAAGGCGTGCCCGTGAGTTATGACGTAAGCCCGTTCATGATCCACATGAATAAGGGCGTGTTCATTGGGGCGCCGGCTAAGAAGACTCCGCCGGCGCGCAAACCTCCGGCTCGGAAGAAGCCAGCGCATTAGTTTGATCAACTGCAGTGAGAGAGTGGGCACGGTGTAATGCCGTGCCCCTTTGTATTGAGCCCACGGGTCAGTGGGCGGCCTTCTTCTCCACGGCAAGCGGACGGGCGCTGCGCGGTGGACGCCGCGCGCCGTCGCGCAGGCTGCGGACGTCCACCTTGAGTTCGGCGATGGTGCGAGAAAGCGTGTTGCGGTGCATGCCCAACTGGCGGGCAGCCTTGCACTGATTTCCCTGGTTCTCTAAAAGGACAGTCAGAATAAATCGCTTCTTAAACTCTCGGACGGCCTCGGAATACAGTATGCCGCTCTTGTACATCTGCATGACCAGGGATTCCAGTTGGTCTTTCACGGTACATCTCCTTTGATGACTGTCCGTTCGTTCTTATTTAGCCGGGACCGCGGACGGTCCGGGCGCGGCCGTTCCATTCGCCGCCGGCGCCACACCCCTGCGAATGTTGGCGATGGCGTCCATGCCGGCACGAAATTGTTGCCGTACCTGCGACGGTGCGACCCAGACCGCTGCCCGCGCCAGCACCAGCAGATACGGCGCCGTGCGCGAACGCGCCAGCAGGCTCGAACCGGGGGAGAATGAAGCCAGCGCTAGAACGAAGACCATAACCAGGGCCACGCCTCGCGCCAGTCCGAACATCCCTCCCAGTACGCGGTCGAACCAGCGCAGCCCGGCTTCCTTCATTCCGAAACGCGCGATCCGCCCGATACAGCCCGCCAGCAGGACGACAACCACAAAAATCGTCAGAAAGGCACACAGGTCGGCCACCCACGGCGTCTTCGCGTACGGCATATACCAGGGCGCCACCTGCCGGTATCCCCACGCCGCAAACAAATAACCTGCCACCACTCCGGCGAGGGAAAAAACTTCGTACATGAACCCTTGCGCGGCCGCGACCAGCACAGAAAACAAAACGACGGCGATAATCAGCCAATCGGCACCAGTCATGCGGAATCTTTCAGCAAACCTTGCTCTCTCCTCAACCGCAAGCGCGGATCACGCAGCCCGCGTCTGCAATTCACGTCCGGTCAACCGCCGGAACGCCTCCAGATACTTCGCGCTGGTGTTTTCCACCACGTCGGGCGGAAGCGCCGGAGCGGGCGGCTGCTTGTTCCAGCGGATCGTTTCCAAAAAGTCGCGCACGTACTGCTTGTCGTAGGAATCCTGCCCGCGGCCCGGTGAGTAGGTTTCGGCGTTCCAGAAGCGGGAGGAATCCGGCGTAAGCACTTCGTCGGCGAGCACCAGGCCGGCGGCGGTGCAGCCGAATTCAAACTTGGTGTCGGCGATGATGATGCCACGCGCGGCCGCGTAGTCGGCAGCCTTGCGGTAGATGCGCAGGCTGAGGTCGCGCAATTGCTCGCTGACCGGCGCCCCGACGATCTTCTTCATCTCCCGAAATGGAATATTTTCGTCGTGGCCGCTGCTCGCCTTGGTCGCGGGGGTGAAGACGGGCTCCGGCAGCTTGTCGGATTCGCGCAGGCCCTCCGGCAAGGTGATGCCACAGACTGCGCCGTTCTGCTGGTATTCCTTCCAGGCGGAACCCGAAATGTAGCCCCGCACTACGCACTCCACCGGCGCCATGTCGGCGTGGACCACCAGCATGGAGCGTCCGCGCAGTTGGTCCTGGTACTTGCGCAGGCACTGCGGGTAGCGGTCCACGTCCGCGGTGACGAGATGGTTGGCGACTATATCCTTCAGAAAATCGAACCAGAACAGGGAAAGCTGCGTCAGCACGCGGCCCTTGTCGGGAATGCCGGAGGCGAGGACGTAATCGAAGGCGGAGATCCGGTCGGTAGCGATGAACAGCAGGCGCTCGTTGTCCACCCGGTAAAGGTCCCTCACTTTTCCGCTGGCATAAAGCTCGAGGTCGGAAAAGTCGGTTTGCAACAGGGCGTCTTGGCGGGGGAGGGCCACGGGGGATTTTTTTTAAAAAGAGAACGCCGCGTATTCTAGCCGCCCACGTTTTTTTGTCAACGCCAAGACTTGCAGCACCCGCCGCTGTCGTTTCCGGCGCGAAGAAAAAATATTGACAGCAGGACCGTTCCCGCGAATTGGGCTCTGGTGGCCGATTTCGTGGAATCCCGATGTGGAAATCAGGTCCCATTTGTGGTACGTGATGGGAAACCAATCGGCCACCGGACCGAATTGGTTTCCCGGTAGCGACTCGTCGTTATGCTGTCGCCGCCTGCTGGCTCTCGTGAAAGCGTACCGAGACCAGCTTGGACACGCCCGGCTCCTGCATGGTGACGCCGTACATGACCGGCGCCACGCTCATCGTCTTCTTGTTGTGCGTGATGATGATGAATTGCGTGGCGCCGCTCATTTCGCAAACCAATTCGGTGAAGCGGCCGATGTTGCTTTCGTCCAGCGGCGCGTCCACCTCGTCGAGGATGCAGAAAGGGCTGGGCTGATACTGAAAGATGCCGACCAGCAACGCCAGCGCGGTCAAGGCTTTTTCTCCGCCGGAGAGCAGCAGCACGTTCTGCAGCTTCTTGCCCGGGGGCGAGGCGACCACGTCGATGCCGCTGTCGGCGGCATTTTCTTCGTCGGTGAGGCGCATGAAGCCGTTGCCGCCGCCGAACAGCTTGCGGAATGCCGCCTGGAAGTTGATGTTGATGGCGGCGAACGCCTCCTGGAATTTCTGACGCGAAATGGTGTCGATTTCCCGGATGGCATTCTGCGTATTCTCGATGGAGTCGATCAAATCTTTGCGTTGCGTTTCCAGGAATGCGTGGCGCTGCGCCGCCTCCTGATATTCCTCCAGCGCCATCATGTTCACCGGGCCCATGTTGTCGAGTTTGGCGCGCAACTCGCGATGCGCCGCCTCCTCGAGCACGAGTTGTTCTCCCCTGACCAGCACGGTGGACTCGTCAATCAATAGCGTGTCGGCCGTCACACCGAGTTCGTTCAGCGCGGTTTCCGCCATGTGCTGCTGGTCGGACTGGAGCTTGGCCGCCTGCGCCGAAAGCTCGCCGCGCCGGTCGCGCACCGCGTCCATCTCCTGCCGCGCGCCGCGGAGTTGATGGTCGATTTCGACCAAGCGGGCACGCACCTGCTCCGACTCGGCCTGCAGTTCGCGTTCGCACACCTCCGCCCGCCCGCGTTCGCCGGCCAGCGCGACCAGTTGCTCGGCAAGCTGCAGGTTTTCGATCTCGCGCTGCGCTTGCTCGGCGGAGGCCATCTGCCGCTGCGAATCCAGGGCCTCGACCCGCGCAGCGACGTCCGTAGCCATGCTGTCGATGCGCGCCAGGGCGGCCGCGGCGGCACGGCGGCGTTCTGCGACGGCGGCGACCTGCGCCCGCATCTCCGCCGCAATCTGCGCCGCGGCATCGCGCGCAGCACGCAGGCCGGCGAGGCTCTCCCGCGCGGCAGCAGCTTCGCCGTCCAAAGCCGCGCGGCGTTGCTCGCATCCTGCAAGCTCAGCCCGTTTCTCGAGCCCCAGCGCCTCATACGCCGAGCGCTCGGCCGCGACGTGCTGTGCTTCGCGCTCCGCCAGCGCAACCCGCTCGGCGATGCGCGTTACTTCGCTCTCGAGTTGACGCAGGCTGTGACTCGTGGTCAGCGCAGCATGGTCCGCTTCGCGCTTGTCCGTTTCGAGTCGTTCCAGCAAGCCGGTGAGGTCCGCGATCTCGCGCGCCAGCGCGGCCGCTCGGCGCTCTTCCTCAGCCAGCGCTTTCTCCAGCTCGGCGATCACGCGCAGCGCGTCGCGCAGTTCGCGCTTCATGGAGAGCGGGCCTTCGCTGCGTTGCTTGCCGCCGGTAACGGTGAGGTTATGGAAGCACTCGCCGGACTCGCTGAGGAAGAACGCGTCCGGATTCTCCAGCGCCAGATCGCGCGCCACGTTTGGATCGGGCACGATGTAGCCGTCGCGCATCTTGGGCAGGATCACTTCCAGCGACTTGCCGAAGCCGTTGAGCACGCGGATGGTCTCCTTCAGCGGGCGTATCGGTTGCGCGTGCGGTGGCGCTTGATGCGCGGCCTCGTCGAGCACAAAGGAGAAGCGCGCCTGCGCGTCGTGCGGGTGCACCAGGAAAGTCGCCCGGCCGTCCACGTCGCTGCGCAACAAGCGCATGCCTTCGTCGGCGGCGTCCCACGATTTCACGACGATATAGTTCAGTTCGTCGCGCAGGAAATCTTCCACCACGTGCTCGTAGCGGTCTTCGACTTCCAGGAAATCCGCCAGCACGCCAACCGGCGCGAAGCCGCTGCTCAGCGCGCCTGACTGGAAGAGGCGGCGAACCGATTCGGTAGAGTATCCGTGCTCGGCGATTACCGCTTCCAGGGAACCCCTCTTGCCCAAGGCGGTGGCGTACTCGGCGCGCAGCGTGTCCAGCCGACGCTTCGACTCGGTTTCCGCACTGCGCTTCCCGGCCACCGCGGCGCGCGCCTGTTCGATATCCTCCCCGAGCGACTTCACACGCTCCGACGCATTCTCAAATTCAAACGCGATCTGCCCGCGCTGGTTACCGAAGACATCCATCTGCGCGCGCCCGGTGTCAATCTCGTTGGTGAGGCGGCGCAACTCGCGTTCCAAGCCGGTGATGTGCTCTTGCGCGCGCGTCAACTGATCGCGCACGCCGGACGCAGCGGCAACAGCTTCCATGATGGCGGCACGGAGCGATTCCTGCTGGCGCTCGACGTCAGCAAGCGCGATCGCCGCGGCCGAGGCTTGCTGCAGTGCCATCGTTGCCTGTTGCTGCGCGGCCGCAACTTCGCTGTCCGCCGATTCCAAACTCTGGCGATAGGACTGGCGCTCTGCCTCGATCCCGACGAGCTGCAGGCGTGTCTGCGCCAGTTCGGCGGCGGCGGACTCAGCGCGCCGCGTCAACTCAGCACAACGCTCTTCGTTATTGCGTTGACGCGAATGGGCGCGGTCGATCTCGCGCGTAACGGCCGACAATCGCTCGTGGTTATTGCGGGCATCGGTTTCCAGTCCGTAGCCGCGCTGCGTGCACTCGGCTTGCTCCAGTTCAAGCTCACCCACCGCCTGGGTTCGGGCGCGCAATTCTTCCCCGAGTGCAGTGATGGTGGCATCCAACTCCTCGGCTTCGCGGCGGAGCTGGGCGAATTTTCCGGCCAGCACGACGCGCAGTTTGCCGCGCATCTCCTCGCGCAAGCGGGCGTAGCGCTCAGCCTTCGACGCTTGGCGCTTGAGCGAGTTCATCTGGCGCGTGACTTCGTCGAAGATGTCGTTCACGCGCGCCAGGTTCACCTTGGCTTCTTCCAGGCGGGCTTCGGCAAGACGCTTGCGGGTTTTGAATTTTGTTATCCCCGCGGCTTCTTCGATGATGGCACGGCGGTCGGTGGGCTTGCTGGAAAGAATCTGGCCGATTCTTCCCTGCTCGATGATCGCGTACGACTCCGGCCCCAGGCCGGTGCCCATGAAGATGTCCTGGATGTCGCGCAGGCGGCAGAGCTTGCCGTTGAGCAGGTACTCGCTGTCACCGGAGCGGAACAGGCGGCGCGTGACCACAATTTCGCCCGCTCGGAAGCTGGGCTTGAACTTGCGGCGGCGGATCTTCAGAACTACGGTCGACGGTCGATGGTCGACGGTCGACGGCTGCGTGCCTGAATCCGCTTCCGCTTGATTGCCGCTCGTCGCGGTGGTGGACTCTGCGCTCGTATCGGCGCGCAGTTCCGTCGGGCTTGTCTGCAATTGTGATGCAGCTTGAGGCGCACTGGCACCCTGACCGTCGACCGTCGACTGTAGACCGTCGCCCTCTTCGGCCTGTCCCGGCTGCACTTCGCCGAGGTACTCATCCGTCTCGGCTGCCGCCTTCTCGCGCAGCACTGCCTCGTCCCAGTCTGCCTCCGACATTTCGTCGTGAATTTCGATCTCCGGCTCGCCCGCGACGTCGGGGCCGTCATACACGGCGGGATCAATCAGGGTGAGCGATACCTCGGCCATGCCGGTGGGCTTGCGGTCGCGGGAACCGGCGAAGATGACGTCCTCCATGCGGGCGCCGCGCAGCGTGCGCGCCGACTGTTCGCCCAGTACCCAGGCAATGGCGTCGGAGATGTTGGATTTCCCACAACCGTTAGGGCCGACAATCGCGGCGATCCCGTCGCCATGGAATTTCAGCTCGGTGCGGTCACAGAAAGACTTAAACCCGAGGATCTGGAGCTTCTTGATTTTCAGCAACGTCCACTCCTTAACTCGCAAGACCGGCGGTTCGCTGGTCCCACAACGTTGCGTTCAACCCGCAATTGCGGGCAACGCGGCGCGTTCCGGCTGGGAGAGACGCCGCTCCAAACTCCTTCCGGGCAGAGCCAGGGTCGCACCCGGATAGCACGGATTTGAAGTCAATGTACCGTCGCAAAGGGGCGGCGTCAAGACAGAAAACGCTATATATTGGGGCTGCCTGTGGGTAAACCCACGATATTGCACAGGCATTGCAGCAAACAGGTGTTGCACGTCGAACGTTTCCTTGAGATGGGAAAGGAGATCGGCAGGATGGACCGCAAGAGCAGACAAAGCGTAGCGCAATTCGCCCCGCTTTTCAATACTCAACGAGTGTCATTCTAGGGGCCGCTGCCAGGATCAAATGCGTTCGGAAACATCGTGGTTCTGGGTTTCTGGGGATACGCAAAGGGGGACGCAGGCGCGCCCCCACAAAATGTTGCAGCTTTTATTCGAGTCTTATCCAAGCCGCTGGAAGAATCGGATGATGCTCTCGATCCCACGGTAGAAGTTCGGGATGTGGAACTTCTCGTTGGGAGCGTGCAGATTATCGTCCGGCAGGCCCATACCCATCATCACGCTGGGGATTTTAAGCTCGTTCTCGAAGTCGGAGACGATGGGAATGGAGCCGCCCGAGCGGATGTACACCGTGTCCTTGCCGAAGATTTCGTGCATGGCCTGCGTCGCCGCCTCGATGTACTTGTTGTCGGTGGACACCACGCAGGCCGGACCCTTGCTGTGCACCTTGATGTTGATCTTGATCCCCTTGGGCGTGAGCTTGGTGACGTAGTCGGTGTACTTCTTCAGGATGTCGTCCGGGTCCTGGTCGGGAACCAAGCGCATCGAGACTTTGGCCGCCGCGCGCGCCGGAATCACGGTCTTGGCGCCGGGCGCGGTGAAGCCGCCGGGCATGCCGTGGACCTCCAATGTCGGGCGCGCCCAAGTGCGATACAGCACCGAGTAGCCGGGCTCGCCGGTCAACACCTTGGAGCCGACTTCCTTCTTGCGGTACTCCTCTTCGTCAAACGGCAGGCGCTTCCAAGCGTCGAGCTCCGCCTTGGTCGGCTGCTTCACCTTGTCGTAGAACCCCGGGATCAGGATCTTGCCGTTGGCGTCCTTCAGCTTGCCGATGATCTCGACCAGCGCGAACAGCGGATTGGGAGCGGCGCCGCCGTAGACGCCGGAATGCAGGTCTGTCGCTGCGCCCTGCGCCTCGATTTCCGTGTACACCAAGCCACGCAGGCCGACGCAGAGCGTGGGGAGATCGGGCGCGAACAGCTCGGTGTCGGTGACCAGCGCGAAGTCGGCCTTGAGCCTGTCCTTGTGCTTGTGAACATATTCGGCAATGGATTCGCCGCCGACTTCCTCCTCGCCCTCGAGGATGACACGCATGTTGATCGGCAACCTGCCTTCGGATTTCATCAACGACTCGAAGGCTTTCAACTGCATCCAGAGCTGGCCTTTGTCGTCCACCGCGCCGCGAGCATAGATGTTGTTGTTGCGCTCGGTGGGTTCGAAGGGCGGCGACTTCCACTCGTCCAGCGGCTCAGCGGGCTGGACGTCGTAGTGCGCGTAGCAGAGGACCGTGGGCTTGCCGGCGGCGTGCAGCCAGTCGGCATACACCAAGGGATGCGCGTTGGGACGCTCCTTGGTGGCGCTGGGGATGATTTCCACGTGCTCGAAGCCGATGCGCTTGAGCTCGTCGGCACAGACTTGGGCGGCCTTCTCCGTGTCCTGGTTGTGCTCTTCCAACGTGCTGATGCTGGGGATTCGCAGCAGGTTCTTCAACTCTTCAAGGAACCGCTTCTGGTTTTCACGAGCGTAGTTAAGTGCGGTGGATGATGCGGCTGTGGCCATCTGGATTTTCTCCTCTACTGGCGCCAAACCAGCTATGACGCTCCAATGTCATCACGCAAACCAACAAGTATACAACTCCGGTCGGGAGAGCTGCAGGGTTAGCCACACCATTGCCGCCTCGTTGAAATTATTTAGCGTTGTGGCGGGTCATCTGTTCCAACAAGCGCGGATTGCCGCAGGCGGCGGCGAACTCGGCGTGCACGCGGGCGCGGTCAAGGTCGCCTTCGGCAATATAGATCTCACCCAGGGCGACGTGGGCGTCCGCCAACGCGGGTTGCATTTCCAGCGCGATCAACAGATGGCGCTTGGCTTCGTCGCGCTTGTGCTGCACACGCAAGAGCTGCGCCAGGTGGTAGTAGCCTTCCGCCCAGTCGGGATTCTGCTCGATGGCGCGTCGCTGCTCGGCGATCTGACGAGCGGTCTCGTCATCGAGCGCCTCGTCAGCGGCGCGGCGGAAGAAAGGTAGCTGGCTGGACATCGCATTAGAATAACTGCATGCCTGTCAAACCGCCGGACTATTTGGACGAGAGCGATCACCTGGACAATTGGCAGATCGAGGAGATCAAGAAAGCAATTATCGAAGCTGATCGCGGTGAGTTTGCCAGCGATGAAGAAGCACAGCAGATATTTCAAAGACTGTCACACCACTAAACGATCCAGCCGCCGCCGACCACCAGATCACGGTCATAGAACACCGCTGCCTGGCCGGGCGTAACCGCGCGCTGGGGCTGGTCAAAGGTCGCCAGCACTTCATCGTCACCGGTCTTTTCGATCACGGCGGGTGCGGGCTCGTGGCGGTTGCGGATCTTTACGGAGACGCGCATCGGCGAAAGGAGGTCATCGACAGCGACCCAGTTCAACCGGCGCGCACGTAGCGTCTTCGAATACAGCTCTTCCCCGCTGCCGACCACGACCCGGCGCTGGTCCCCCTTGATCTCCAGGACGTAAAGCGGCGAGCCCGTGGCCACACCCAGGCCCTTACGCTGGCCGACGGTGAAATTGTGAATGCCGGCGTGCGTGCCGATGACCTCGCCGTTGGTGGTGACAAGTTCGCCCGAGGTGTCGGGCGGCGACTCGCCCTGCTCCGCCAGGTAGGCGTCTATGAACTGCTTGTAGTCGCCGCCGGGAACAAAGCAGATTTCCTGCGAATCCGGCTTCTCGGCCAGCGCCAGCCCGTGCTGCCGCGCCAGCTCGCGGACCTCCGACTTGCGCATATTGCCCAACGGAAACAGCGTGCGCGAGAGCTGCTCCTGGGTGAGGCCGAACAGGAAGTACGTCTGGTCCTTGCTGAGGTCCGCTGGACGGCGCAGCAGCCAGCGCTGGCGCGAGCTGTCGAACTCCACGCGCGCGTAATGCCCAGTGGCAAGCTGCTCGGCGCCGATCTGGCGCGCGGTGATCAGGAGCTGATCGAACTTCAGGTGGTTGTTGCACAGGCTGCAGGGAATCGGCGTGCGGCCGGACAAATACTCGCTGATGAACGGGCGCACGACTTCGTGCTCAAAGCGGCGTTCCTGGTTGACGACGTAGTAGGGAATGCCGAGCGATTCGGCGACGCGACGCGCATCGTAGACGTCGTCCAGAGAGCAGCAGCGGCCGGTGACCGTCTCGGGCATGCCGTCGTGCCCAGCTAGGCGACGCTGGTCCCAGAGCTGCATGGTCAGCCCAATCACTTGGCGGCCCTCAGCGCGCAGCATGGCCGCGACGGTGGAGGAATCGACACCGCCCGACATGGCAACGGCGATAGGAAAAGAAGCCATTGGCTTTTAGCTCTTAACTGTTAGCGCTCGACGACAAGACTCACCGGACACGATCGGACGGGCCAAGTATGACGCCAGCCGGCCCGACGGACAAAACCTGTTTCCCTGGCAAGAAGAACATCCAGTAATGGTCTCGTTCATCGGCATCGTCCAAATAATCAGGACGACCTACGGTCAGCCGAAACTCACCAAATCGAAAAACTGTTTCCAACGAGGCGGGATCCACCTCGATATCGCTGAGTTTCGTTTCCTGCAGCCGTGGGATGGCAAGGGCGATGTAACGTCGCTCCGAATCAGCATTGACAATTTGCCGTTGCTGATCGGCAAGCGACCAGTTTGCCTGATAAATCCACAAGTGCCACTTGCCGACCAAGTGGTGGTCCTCACGCGACAGAGGACCGAAATCGAACGTCAGAAAGCTGCCGACACCGAGCTTGGCGCGAGTAGGCCTTTGTCCGATAACTGGCTGCAGCACTTGTCGTATGTCAATTTCAGTAGCTTTCATGGCTCAACTGAACATCGATAAACCGGTTTGAACTATATTTTCGTAGTCAAAGCCCAGCTTAGTAACTTCGCGGTGTAAGCGATCCCATTCTTTCTCAGTGAGCTGCCGCCGTAAAATGCGCTCGATTTCGCGTACTGCCGCACGAAATTGGCGGTTCTGGTCGCGATTGCTCATCCGATGTGAAAGTTCTCACACAGCTTTATTGTAAACCGGCGACAGCTCCCGCAGCCACGCCACGGCTTCAGGCAGGATGGAGAGCAGCAGGTCCACATCTTCGCTGGTGTTCTGCTTGCCCACGGAAAACCGCAGGCTGGCGCGGGCGCGGTCGGGGGAAAGGCCCATCGCGGTCAGCACGTGCGAGGGCTCGATAGCGCCCGAGGAACAGGCCGCGCCGGTGGAAACCGCTACGCCCTTCAGATCGAGGGCAATCACCAGCGCTTCGCCCTCGATGCAATCGAAGTAGATGCTGCTGGTGTTGGGAACGCGCGGGGCGCTGCCGCTGTTCACGCCGACCGAATCAATTGTCCCGGTGATGCTGCGCTCCAGCCGGTCGCGCAGAGAGCAAATGCGCTCGACCTCGCCGTCGCTGAAGCCGGCGTGCGCCAGTTCCGCCGCCTTGCCCAGACCAACAATTCCCGCGACGTTTTCCGTCCCGGCCCGCCGCGCGCGCTCGTGACGCCCACCGTACAGCATGGGCTGCAGCAGCGTTCCCTTCCTCACATAGAGCGCGCCGATGCCCTGCTGGGCGTGGATCTTGTGTCCAGAGATGGAGAGCAAGTCGCAGCGAATCTTGGCGACGTCAATCGCCACTTTGGCCGCGGCCTGCACGGCGTCGGTGTGGAAGTAAACGTCGGCTTCGGCGGCAATTGCACCGATCTCGTTCACTGGCTGCAGCACGCCGGTTTCATTGTTCGCCATCATGACGCTGATCAGCCGCGTTTTCTTGGGCCGCAGCGCACGCTTGACATCGTCGGGCGACACCAGAGCCTGTCCGTCCACCGGAACATAGGTTACCTCGCAACCCATGGCCTCTAGCCGCTTGCAGGCGTTGAGCACGGCATGGTGCTCGATGGAACTGGTGATGACGTGGTCGCCGGGACGGACGATGCCAAAGATGGCAAGGTTGTCGGATTCCGTGCCGCCGCTGGTGAAGACGATTTCCGAAGCTCGGCAGCCTAGCAGCGCGGCCACCGACTCGCGCGCGCGCTCCACCGCGGCGCGCGTCTGCTGGCCGTGATGGTGGATGGACGAGGCGTTGCCGAACTGCTCGATGAAGTACGGCTGCATCGCCTCCAGCACCGAGGGCAGCAGCGGCGTGGTGGCGTTGTTGTCCAGGTAGGCGCGGCGCATCGCCTTTATTCTACGCCGTCACACTCGAGAGTGATCTACCAGGGAGCCACGGAGGCACGGAGCGCTTTGTCTCCTCTGTGTCTCTGTGGCGAATCGGTTTGGGAAGTTCACCGCCGATCAATCGGCACGTAGTGCTGCGGGTAGGCCGGGCCGACGTAATCCGCCCGCGGGCGGATGAGGCGATTGTCGGCAAGCTGTTCCATCACGTGCCCCGTCCAGCCGCTGATGCGCGACACGGCAAAAATCGGCGTGAACAGGTCGAGGTCTATGCCGAGGGTGCGGTAGGTAGAGGCGGAATAGAAATCGACGTTGGCGTTGAGCTTCTTTTCGGCCTTCATGAACTGCTCGATCTTGTGCGAATACTCGAACCATGGGCTCTGGCCGCTGGACTCGCCCAGCTCGCGCGACATCTGCCGCAGGTGGGTGGCGCGCGGGTCTTCGGTGTGATAGACGCGGTGGCCGAAGCCGGGAATTTTCTTCTTCTGCGCCAGCAAGCCCTTCACGTACTCCACCGGATCGGCGCCGGCTTTCGCAATCTCTTCCAGGATTTTGAACACCGCCTCGTTGGCGCCGCCGTGCAGCGGCCCTTTGAGCGCGCCGATGCCCGAGGTGATCGCGGAATGCATGTCGGAGAGCGTTGCCGCGGTCACACGCGCGGCAAAGGTGGACGCATTCAGCTCATGGTCGGCGTGCAGGATGAGGGCAATGTCCAGAGCGCGTTCGGCGGTCTTGGACGGCGGCTCGCCATTCAGCATCAGCAGAAAATTTCCGGCGTGGGAGAGCGAGCGGTTGGGCTCAACTAACGGCCGTCCCTTGCGGATGCGGTCGTAGGCGGCGACGATCATGGCGATCTGCGCGGTCAACCGCAGCGACTTGTGCAGATTCGCGTCCGCGGTGTTGACCCTCTCCTCGGGATCGTAGAAGGAGAGCGCCGACACGACGGTGCGCAGCACGTCCATGGGCAGCGCATGACGCGGCGATTGCCGCAGCAGGTTGATGATCGCCGGGTCCAATTTCCGCTCTTCGGCCAGCGCACGCGTGAATTCGCGCAACTCGGCCCGGGCCGGCAGCTTGCCGAACCAGAGCAAGTAGCAGGTTTCTTCGAAGGTGGAATTGTCGGCGAGTTCGTGAATATCAATTCCGCGGTAGGCCAGGATGCCACGGTCGCCGTCGATATAACAAATGCTCGATACGGCCGCGACTACGCCTTCCAGGCCCTTGGGCGCAAGAGTGCTGCTGGACATAAAAACTCCTCGCAATCCTATTGATGCGGGACGCCACGCAAGTGACTCTGTCCCCCGCCGCTGACACCCAGCCGGAGAGAACCGGTTACCATACCGCAAACCAGAGGCAATTCCAAATTGGTCCCGCCCAAGGAGAGCTGCACGCGGATGAGCGGCGCGGCGTTGCCGGGCAGCGCGCGCCAGCGTATATTCAGGAGTTTCGTGATTCTCGCCAGCCGCAGTAGTGCGGCGGCGACGGTTCTTACATTTGTGAAACTCGCAGTCATGCCGGACCGGCATGGGAGATCGAGCATGTTGAAACGCGCAGTTCTATTCATCGGTATCGCAATAATTCTGGCCGGAATCGCGTCGGCCGACGAGGGCATGTGGCTGTTCAACGCTTTTCCCAAGGCCCGTGTGAAAGCCAAGTACGGATTCGAACCCACGCAAGCGTGGCTGGACAACGTGCGGTTGTCGTCGGTGCGGTTTAACAACGGCGGCTCGGGTTCGTTTGTCTCCCCGCATGGCCTGACGTTCACCAACCATCACGTGGGCGCCGTCTGTGTGCAGCAGCTTTCCACCGGCGGCAAGGACTACATGAAAACCGGCTTCTACGCCAAAACGCAGGCGGACGAGGCCAAATGCCCCGACCTGGAATTGAACGTGCTGCAGAGCATTGAGGACGTCACGCAACAGATTCAGAGCGCGGCGAAGCCCGGCTCGTCGGCGGCCGAGGCCGGCGCCGCCCAGCGCGCTGCCATGTCGGCGATCGAGAGCGACTGCGCCAAGAGCACCGGCTTGCGCTGCGACATCGTCACCTTGTACGCGGGGGGCATGTTCCAGCTCTATCGCTACAAAAAGTACACTGACGTGCGGCTGGTGTTCGCACCCGAGTTTGAAGCCGCGTTCTTCGGCGGCGATCCCGACAATTTCGAATACCCGCGCTACGACCTGGACATCACTTTTTTCCGCGTGTATGAGAACAATAAGCCGGTCGACCTCACCCATTCTTTGAGGTGGTCCAAGGCCGGTGCCAGCGAGGGCGACCTGATCTTCGTCCCCGGCAATCCCGGCTCCACCGGACGCCTGCTGACCATGGCACAACTGGAGTTCCTGCGCGACACCAGCTATCCGTGGCGGCTGAAATCGCTGCGGGAGATGATCCAAACGTTGAAGAGCTTTTCCGCCCAGTCTCCGGAAAACGCGCGGCGCGCGCAGGAAGATATCTTCGGCATGGAGAACTCACTGAAAGCGCTGACCGGCTATCAGTCCGGCCTGCTCGACAAGAAGCTGATGGCGCAAAAGCAGCAGGACGAAGACAAGCTGAAGCAGGGCGTCGCTTCCGATCCTCAGAAGAAGCAGAAATTCGGCGATCCGTGGGCGAAAGTTGCGCAGGCGGAGAGTGTCTACAAGCAGATCTACCTGCCGTACATCTACCTGGAGCGGCGGCAGGGACTGCGCGGCGACCTTCCCGGGATTGCCCGAATCCTGGTCCGCGCCGCCGTCGAAAAGCAAAAGCCGAATGGCGAGCGCCTGCGCGAGTATCGCGAATCCGCGCTCTCGTCGGTCGAGCAGCAATTGTTCTCCACCGCACCCATCTACAAGGACCTGGAAACCATAACCGTGACCGAGTCGCTGCGGCAGATGCAGCGTGATCTCGGCCATGACCCCGCCGTCGCCCAGGTGCTGAAGGGGCAGGAGCCGGCGCAGGCAGCCAAGGCGTTGATGGACGGCACCAAGCTCGACGACGTTGCCGTCCGCAAGCAGCTCTATGCGGGCGGCGAGGCGGCGGTGAACGCCAGCACCGATCCGCTGATCGTTGCCATGCGCAACCTCGATCCGGAAGCGCGCAAGTACCGCAAGCAGTATGAAGACCAGGTGGAATCGGTGGAACGCCGCACCGGCGCCACGCTGTCCAAGATCCGCTTTGCCGAGCTCGGCACCGACACCTATCCCGACGCCACCTTCACCCTCCGCCTCAGCTACGGCGTGGTGAAGGGGTACACGGAGGACGGGCGTGGCGACGTCGCATCCGCCGGCACCAAGCTGCCGTACTTCACCACCTTTGCCGGCGCGTTCGAGCACGCCGCCAAGCACTCTAGCAAGCCGCCTTACCGGCTGCCGCAGAGCTGGATGCAGAACAAATCGAAGATCAAGCTCGACACGCCCCTCAATGCCATCGAAACCGCGGACATCATCGGCGGTAATTCCGGCAGCCCGGTGGTGAACAAGGCGGGTGACGTGGTGGGCATTATCTTCGATGGGAACATCCAGTCGCTGCCGTGGAATTTTCAGTACGAAGACGAGATCGGCCGCTCGTTGCACGTGGATTCGCGCGGCATCCTGGAAGCGCTGCGCAATATCTACGGCGCCACGCGTCTGGCGGATGAACTAGCCGGAAGTTCGGCCGCGGCGGCCAAGAAGTAGGCGCGAAAAGCAAATAGCCGCGGATTGACACGGATGCACACGGAAATGCTTATTTGAACCGTGACAATCCGTGGCGATCCGTGGCTCGTTGTTTCCGATTATTCCGGCCAGATGCCGAGCGCCGTCTTGCCGAGAATCTGTCCCTTCGCTGTCTCCGACAGCGGCAGCGCACGGATGGCATCGATATTGCGGCGGATGTCCACTCCGCCCGGGCCGGGCCAGTCGCTGCCGAACATGGTCTTGTGCGCGATCTCCTCCAGCCGCGGAAACCAGTTGAGAAGCTGGCGCGGCGGGATGCTGCTGATATCGAGATAAACGTTGGCGTGGCGCCGCAACAGGAAGAACGCCGTGTCCATCCACAGCGGACGCCCGCCATGCGCCATCACGATCTTCAGCTCCGGGAAATCCACGGCGACGTCGTCGATGTAAATGGGATCGCCGTAGCGGTTGCGCGCTCCCGGAAAAATGGACGTTCCGGTGTGGAACATGACCGGAATCCCGTTCGCTTCCCCCGCACGATAGAGGAGTTCGAGTTCGGTCAGCCCGTTGAGGTAATCGTTGGGGTAGAAAAGCTGGTGCGGCGGATGAATCTTGATGACGCGAATGCCGAGCCGCAGAAAATCGTCCAGTTCGGCCATGAAATTCTGCGCATAGCGCGGATGCAGCCCGCCGCAGGGGATCAGCCGCCGCGGATCGGTGCGCGCATATTCGGCGTAATACCCGTTGATGCTGGAATCCAGGCCGATCACTTCCGGTGACACCGATCCGATCAGCACCGCGCGGTCCACCTCGATGCTGTCCAGGTACTTCAGAAACGATGCAGGCGAGCGCGCAAACTGGCGCATGCGCTCGTAATCGGCGCTCGCCTCCATTAGCGCCTGCGCCCCGGGCTTGAGCACCAGGTCGGGCGGGTGAATATGGATATGGCAGTCGGTAATCATCAGTCGACGGTCGATGGTCCCCTCGGCTGCGCTCGGGGTAGGCTTTGGTCGATGGCCGCAGCTTCCAATACGGCGCGCTTGGAAAACACCCGAATCATCTCACGGCGGTACTCCGGCGTCAGCGCCGATGTCGTCAGCGGCTTGGCGGTGCGCGCCGCCAGCTCGCCGACGTGCAGCGCGATCTCCTCGTTCACTTTCCTTCCCGCCAGCGCCTCGGTTGCGCCTTTCACCAGCAGCGGCGCCGGATTGACAGCGGTGATTGCGACCCTCGCATCGGCCACGTGCCCGTTGCTATGTTTCAGCGCCACCGCGATCCCAGCGAGCGGATAATCAATCGACCCGCGAATGCGCAGCTTGCGATAGACGCCGCGCCAGCCCGCGGTCCGCGCCGGCAGCAGCACGCGCGTGAGCAGCTCATTGTTTCGGAGATTGATGCGCGCGTCGCCCAGGTTGGTGTAGAACTCGCTGAGTGGGACACGGCGCGTGCCCTGCGGTCCGGCAATTTCGATCTCCGCCTCCAGGCAGAGCAGCGCCGGCGGCGTGTCGCCGGAAAACGCCGCCCAACACTTCGTCCCTCCGGGCGCGACGTGGCATAGGTCGCCGTCTTTCTTAATGCAGAACCCGCACGACTTCCGCCACGGCAACGATTGGTTGTACCAGAGACAGCGCGTGTCCAGGCAGATGTTTCCGCCGATCGTGCCCATGTTGCGCAGCAGGGGCGAGGCAACAGTTTTCACCGCCTCGTGCAGCACAGGATAGGTGCGCGCGATCTCCTGTGAGCGCTCGATCGCAGTGAGCGTAGTTAGCGCGCCGATTTCCAGCCCACCGTCACGCGCACGAATGCCGCGCAGTTCGCTAATGCCCCGAATGTCAATCAACCAGCGCGGCGCGAACAAATGCTGGCGCAAGGACGGAATCAGATCCGTGCCTCCGGCCACGATCTGTGCACTGGCCTCGTGCTTTGCCACCAGGTCGATGGCTTCGGCGAGCGCGGGCGGACGGAGAAGTTGAAATTCAGGGAGCGACATCAGCGGTCGCCTCCCAGGTCCGCGGGCGAGGGCGCCCGCGCCACATCGAGTGGGTGCCGCGCCGGGCCTCTGCCCTTGAAGCAGAGCGCGCCGCCGTGTTCGGGGAAAGTCGCGGGCGCGGTCGGGTCCACGTCGCGCGTCATGTTCAACTTCTTGTCGCCTTTTTTCGCGCGGAGCGCCGCGAGCACGCGTTCCGGCGTGAACGGCACTTCCCGCAGCCGCACGCCAACCGCATCGTAGATCGCGTTCGAGATCGCAGGAATCGTCGCCGCCAGCGAGCCTTCGCCCGCTTCCTTGGCGCCGAACGGACCCTCGGGATCAATGCTCTCCACGATCATGCACTCGATTTCCGGCGACTCCGCCGCCGACGGCGATCTGTACTCGAGCAGGCCGGGGTTCATCAGCAGGCCGTCCTTCCACACCATCTCTTCTTCCAGCGCCTGCCCCAGCCCCATCCACACTGAGCCGATCACCTGGCCCTCGACCGCGACCGGATTCAGCGCGCGCCCGCAATCGTGCGCCGCCCAGATCTTGTGGACGGTGACCGCGCCGGTCTCCTCGTCCACGCTGACCTCTGCCACCTGCGCGGAATACGAGTACGCCGGCGATGGACCGACTCCTGCGCCCTTGAACTGCCCGCCACGCGCCTCCGCCGGCGGCGCGTACGACCCGGTGCCGGTGAGCGCGCCGCTGAACTCAATCGCCGCGACCACGGCCTCTTCGAAGCTCATCCAGTCTCGGGGGCCTTCGTCTTCATTCTTTCTCTTCTGCTGGACCGAGCCGCGCAGAATCTGGCCCTCCACGCGACCTTGGGCCTTCACCGCGCTCGAGGGCGAGCGCGCTCCCTCGCCCGCAGCCCCAGTTGGACGATCTTTGCCGGCAAGGATCGAGGCTGTTTGCTGGGTAGAATTCGCGGGCAAGGACGCCCGCGCCACATTCTCTGTGCCTCTGCGGAAGACTTTGTCGCCGCGAAATACAACGTCTTCAATGGCGCAATCCAGCCTGCGCGCAGCCGCACTGGCGATCTTCTTCTTCACCTCTTCGGCCGCGCGCAGCGACGCGTTGCCGTTCATAAATGTCACGCGGCTGGAATACGAACCCAGATCAATCGGCGTGAGGTCGGTGTCGGCGGCAACCACCTTGACGCGCGACAAATCGCAACCCAGAACTTCGGCAATGATCTGCGCGGTCATGGTGTCCGAGCCCTGCCCGATTTCTGACGCGCCGGTGTACGCCACCACGCCGCCGTCGCGGTCCACCTTGAGGTTCACCGTGGAGTGCGGCATGTCGGAACGGATGATGGAATTCGCCGCGCCGCTGACGTAGTGCGAGCAGGCAATGCCGAGACCGCGGCGGAGTGAATCGCCGTTGGCCATTGGCGGTTGGCCGTTAGCCGCAGAGCCACGCTTCTCGCTCCACTTGGATCGTTCCACGACCTTCTCGATGCACTCGCGCAACCCGTAACTGAGCACCCGCAGCCCGTTCACCGTCACGCACGGCGGCTTCAGCAGATTCCTGCGCCGCATATCTGCCGGGTCCAGCTTCAGCGCGGCCGCAATCTCGTCAAGCTGCGATTCAAAAGCGAAGCGCACATTCACCGTGCCGTGCCCGCGCATGGCGCCGCATGCCGGCTTGTTGGTCAGCACGCGATAGCCGTCGTAGCGCACGTTGGGAATGTCGTACAGCGCCCCCAGAAGCGCACCGGAATACAAGATCGTGACCGGGCCGTAGGAGCAGTACCCGCCGCCGTCCTGGATTACGCGTGCCGCCACGGCGACGATTCGCCCGTCGTTCATCGCGCCCATTCTCAGGTCCATGATGGTGCGCGGCCGGCCGCGATGCGCCCAGAAAACCTCTTCCCGCGTATAGGTGATCTTCACCGGCGCGTGGGCGGCGCGCGCCGCGATGGCCGCCGTGATTTCCAGCGGGATGACCTCGCTTTTGCCGCCGAAGCCGCCGCCCACCAGCGGCTTGATCACGCGAATCTGCGACATCGGAATGTCCAGCACCAGCGAGAGCTTGTGCTGGAGATAGTAGGGCACCTGCGTGGACGACCACACCGTCAGCCGCCCCGGCTTTCCGGTTTGCGGATCAAACTCGAATGCCGCCAGCGTGGAATGTGGCTCCATGGCGGCGTGTGTCACCTCGTTGGCGACGTAGCGCGCCTCGGCTACGTAGTCCGCCTCGGCGAACGCCTTGTCCGGATCGCCGAAGGTGTGGTGATATTCCTTCTCGATATTGCGTGGCCGCTTCTCATGAATGAAGTCGCTCTCCGCCTTCATCGATTGCTCGGGATCGAACCACGCCGGCAGCAACTCGTACTCGACATCGATCAACTCGAGCGCCTCTTCCGCTGTCGCCTCATCCACCGCCACCACGCATGCGACGTTGTCCCCGACATAGCGCACTTTGTCCAGCGCCAGCGCGTGCTCGTCGTGGCCGATCGGCAGGATGCCGTACGTCGTCGGCGCATCATGGCCGGTGATAACGGCGACGACTCCCGGGAACGCCCGCGCACGCGACGTATCCGTACTCTTGATCCGCGCGTGCGGATGCGGAGAATGAAGAATCTTCCCAATCAGCATTCCGGGCACGCTGAGGTCGTCGGTGTATTTGCCATGGCCGGTGGTTTTCTCCGCCGCATCGACGAAGGCGACGGGCTTACCGATGGCGCTGAATTCGCTCATGCTCCGCTCTTCCGCGGATCCATGTCGATACCCGCCTCATCTGGATCGCGCACCATGGCAATGTTGGCGTCAATGGCTCGCATTCGAATGGGAACGATCTCCTGGTACTCGGGAGAGTCGTACCACTTCTGCGCCGCCGCAAAATTGGGATAGGCAACAATCACGGTGCGCACGAACGGCCACTCGCCCGAGCGCACGTCCGGGGTTTTGTCCACCGCCACGTACTTTCCGCCATACCGCTCGATGATCGGGTACACCTTCACGGCGTACTCGCGGAACGCTTCGATGTCTTTCACTTTCTTGATGGTGACAACCACGTATGTCATCGGCTCACCGCTTCTCTCCCCTTGCGCTCCGCTTCGATCGCCGCCTTGATTGCCTGGAACATCTGCATGTACCCGGTGCAACGGCACAGGTTTCCGCTTAACGCACCACGTATATCGTCTTCCGATGGATTGGGATTCTCCGTCAGCAAGTGATCCACGGTCATCATGAAGCCGGGCGTGCAGTAGCCGCACTGGGCGCCGCCCCAGTCGCCATACGCTTTCTGAATCGCAGCCAGCGATCCGTGCTCCGCGATGCCCTCCACCGTGGTGATCACCTGATCCTGGCAGGACGCCGCCAGCAGTGTGCACGAGAGCACGGGCACACCGTCCAATTGCACCGTGCAGGCGCCGCACGAGGAGTCGTCGCAACCGCGCTTCGAGCCCGTCAGCCCCAGGTCCCGCCGCAAGACATCGAGCAGCAGCTTGTTGGGCTCGCTGGCGAGCTCGTGGGTGCGCCCGTTGATCTTCAGAGTGATGAGTTCTTTTTTCATTTGAGCTTGGCCGTTGGCGGTTGGCCATTAGCCGATGGCAATCGGCGGACCTTCGCGGGCCAAAGGCCAATGGCTAACGGCTAACACTTCAGTACGTCGGAACCTTCGAGTCCACTTCGCGCGACCAGCGGTCTATCCCGCCGCGCATCGACTGCACCTTCTCGAATCCTTGCAGCCGCAGCCAGTTGGTCACGTTCAGCGAACGCACGCCGTGATGGCACATGACCACGATGTGCGCGTCCGGGTCCAGTTCCTGGTTGGCGCGCATGGGGATCTCGCCCATCGGAATATGAACCGTGCCCTCGAGGTGCGCCATCTGCAGTTCCACCGGCTCGCGCACGTCGAGCAGCAAGGGAGCCTCGCCGTTATCGAGCTTCTGCTTCAGCTCTGCGGGTGTAATTTCAAATTCCATGTCGTTAGTCGTTGGTCGTTAGCCGTTGGCCGGTCGTCCGCAGATCGGCGAACGACCATCGACTAACGACAGCTTAGTATCCGAAATCCGCCGCTGCGGCGTACGCGTGCTGCTTTACGCCCAGCTCTTTTACGCGACACTCGCCCAGCAGTGCGACATATGCGGCGCGGTCCGCCACACCGTGCACCCAGCGCTGTGCCCACGCATCAAAATCCGCTTTAGTCTTCGTCTGCTCGTGATACTGGCGGAAGTACGCGTCATCGCGCTTGTAATATCCCTGGACCGGCGACGGATGCGCCCCCATCGGCGCCTCCACCACGGCGCTCACCAGGAACCCGGGAATCACGGTGCGGTTCGGGTCGCTGGCGATCACCTCCGGCGCAACCACCTCCTCCGCCGTCACGATGACACGCTGGGCCGCCTTCACCGCCTCCAGCATGATCCCGAAATTTCCCCAGCAGTGCGCATTGCCCTCAGCGTCCGCCCGCTGCACGTGCACGATGGTGACATCCGGATGCAGTGCCCTCACGGCATGCAGCTTCTGTTTGCGATGCGCCACGCCTCCGTCTACGGTCATCTGCTCTCTCTTGGGTGTCATCCCGACGCCGAGCGAAGCGAGGGGGAGGGACCTGCTGTTGTCGTCAGCGAACGGCGATTCAATCTCGGCAAAGAACTCGTTATCCCGCGCTACGTCACTCCCCATCGCCGACAGCGTCGGCAGGAAAGGCACGCCCATGGCAGCCGCCTGCAGCGCTAGCGCGACGGTGAAGTTGGTCATGTCGGTGACCTTCAGCCCTTCCTGCTCCACCGCGCGCCGGAAGTTGTACGCCGAGCCCATCATCACGTTGCCCACCCAGGCGGCGATCACCCGCGCCGCGCACCCCGCGCCAATCATCTGGTCGAACAGGATGTCCGAAATCGGCCCCACCAGCGTCAGCCCACGCTTCTTCTGCCGCATGACCTCGTGTCCGGCGGCAAACGGAATCATCTGCTCCAACTGGCAGCCAAGCACGACACTGCTCCCGTCCGGCACGAACCGGGCAATCGCGTCGCCCATGGTTACCAGCTTAGACATGAACGACCTTGCTCCTAAGCCACTTCAATCCGTATGCCGCGAGCAGGACAAAAGCCGGTAGCTCGGTGATGCTCGACGTAGCGGTGAGGACCCGCGCGGTTGAACTCGACAAATGCAGCCAAATCATCACAAAGTGCATCAGCATTCCGATCAACATCAGCCCAAACGCAAATCTCAGAATCCGCTCTTCGCTCTTAATTACGACATTCACACAGATGAACATAGCGAACGCGTAGAAGAACGAATCCGACAGTCGCCAAAACATCGGTTGCCGAGGCACTAGCCGAAAAGCAAATTGCCCGTGGACTACATGCCAAATATCGAAACCAATCACGACAAAAAGGAACAGTAACCCACACGCGACCAGCAGGGCGGTCAGCCAATCGGTGTCGAGCGCGACTTCCTTCTTGGGTGTACCGGTCACTTCCCCTTCCACACCGGCTTCCGTTTCTCCATAAACGCCTTGATTCCCTCGTGCGCGTCCTCCAGTTTCATCAGCTCCTCCAGGTAAATCTGTTCGGCGCGCATCAGTCCCTTGTCGAAATGAATCGCGTCCCACGAATAAAGCGCCTTCTTGGTCATCGCCAGCGACGCCGCGCTCAGCTTGCCCAGCCGCTCCGAGGTTTCGTCCACCAACTCCGACAACTCGTCCTCCGGCACAGCTTCATTGGCCAGCCCGATCCGCATCGCTTCCTCGCCGCTGATCTTGCGCCCGGTCAGGATCAGGTCGGCAGCGCGCTTCTGCCCGACGATTGCCGAAAGCACCACCGCCGCCACCGGAGGAAAGCAACCCAGCGTGATCTCCGGAAATCCCCAGTTCGCGGTGTCGGTGGTGAACACCAGGTCGCACATCGCGGCCAGCTCCGCGCCGCCACCGAAGCAGTTGCCACGCACCGCCGCGATGGTCACCTTGCGGGTGTCGGCCAGCGCGCGCATCACCGCGTGCATTTTCACCAGCATGTCCCCCACTTTGTCCGGAGTGTGCGCGCTCACGTCCACCCCCGCGGAGAACGCGCGGTCGCTGCCCGCAAACACCACGGCCGCGATGTCGGCCCGCGCTTCGATCTGCTCCATCGCGACCAGCAACTCCTCCATCATCGGAACATCCATCACGTTCACCGGCGGGTTTGCCAGGATGATGCGCGCCACCGGCGCCTGCAGGGAGACCATGAGGCGCTGGTACTTCCAATTCCTGGTCGCGGTCGCCATGGGCACCAGCCTTCAGCGGTTTCACGCTTCGAGTTTCACGTTTCACGTTGTGGAGAGAGAGACCAAATTCGAGCAACGTGAACCTTTGAAACGCGAAACTTGAAACATCCTCTCTACTTCGTCCAGAAACCTTCTTTGTCGTACTCCCGGATGGCTTGCAACTCCGCCGCGCTCGGCGAAGGCGTCTCCGCCACATTGTCAAGGACGCGCAGTTTCCATCCGGTGTTCGCCACGACTTCCTCGACCGCCACGCCGGGATGCACCGACGCCAGTCGCGCCTCGCCGTCCTCCCCAAACCGCAGCACTGCCTTGGTGGTGATCACCGCACTCGGCCCGCCGCGCGGCAGACCAACGCGCTGGCGCCACCCCGCACCGTCGCCATTGCCCGGACTGGTGACATAGGCAACTCTCTCCGGCAGCCGCCGCTTGGAATGTTCCAGCAGCACAACAAAACGTTTCGCGAGCGAAGCGATATCGCACGCACCGCCGGAACCTGGCAGTCGCGTGAAACTGCCTTTGGCCATTGTCCGTTGGCCGCTGGCCGTCGGTTGTTGGGCTTTGGCCAACCCGACACGCGTTGAATTCAGATTCCCGAAGCGATCCACCTCCGCCGCTCCCAGGAATCCGAGGTCTACTCTCCCCGCTTGCAGCAGGCTCATCACGCTCAGCATGTCGAGGCACTGCGTTGCCCCCTGGATGTTCGGAGGATCGGCCATGGTGTAGATCAACTCCGGCGCCGGCGTTGTCCGGATCACGCCATTCTCGAACAACCCCACCGCATTCGGCGCATGCGTGCGCTTCGCCACCACGAAAGCGATCAGCGGCAGCCGCATTCCCACGAACACCACTTCGTGATCGCGAATCTCGCGCGCCGCCGAGGCGACCATCAACTCGCCCAGCGTGTAGCCGGTGCGCTCCGAAATGTGGGCGGGGGTGGTCATTGTGAGAGTTGTCGGTTCTCGGTAAGGAATTCCGGTACCGGCAACCGAAAACCGTAAACCGACGACTAAAGATTTATCGCCGACTTCCTTACTTCCCCGATCGACTCCAGCGGATCGCGCGCGCCGGTCTTTTCGGCGATCCAGTTCTTCTCGTTGTGGATGATCTCCACCAGCAATTGCTTGTCCGCAGCGGTCGGCAGAAATTCATTCAATTGCTGTTGGTATGCTTTGTCTTCCATCGCCTCGCCGGTTTTCGGATGGAACTTCTGTCCCGCCCAGCGCCCGATGGCGCGGTTGAACTTGATGTCCGGCGCATACAGCGGATCGGTTCCCGCCGGCAAATATTTGTTCAGCCGCTCGATCAATCCCGCCACCTCGTCGCGATACAGATTGCGGTTGTAGTCGTTCAGATCATCGAGGTCAGGCGTGCTCGCGTTCTTTGGCTCGTCGTACCGGCCCTTGATGCCCCACACATAGACCCAGTGCGCCGACGACGAATGATCGGTGCCGAACAGGTCGTACGATCCCGAAATCCACTTGTTCAGGTATTTCTGGATCAGCCACGCCGGCACCCTGCCGGCCTTTACGACGCGCGCCAAGCCGTCGTTGCCGGTGCCCATGTGGAACGCCTCTTCACGCAGCATGTAGGACATCGAGCGCCCCAGCGGCGCGAACGCCGAGTACTTCAGCATCTGCAACTGGAATTTTCCGTCGCGGTCCACGAAATCCGTGTAGGTGAAAAAGTCCATCCAGTTGTCCACGTCCACGTTGAAGGCGCCCAGCAGGCGCTTGTTCTCGAACGCGCGCCGCTCCAGCATCTTCTGCGCTTCGACTTTCCCTGAGTGTCCGAAGTGGTCCACCAGCAGGGCGCACATTTGCCAGCCGTGCCGCATCTCCTCGATCCAGACCCGCAGCAGCGCCTTGCGGTCGTAATCGGTGGGCGCGGTTTCGTACAGCCAGCGCTGCTGCTCGACGCTGGCAAATTCGGTGTCGCCCTGGTAGACGATCAGGTTCATCAGCGCGTCGCGCATCTGCTGCGTCGGTATCTGGCGCAGGTTTTCCCACTTGCGCCGGCCCTTGTAGTGGCCGAACTGGATCTCGTCGGTCTCGATCGCGCCATAGAGCGTGTCGAACTTGAATCCGGCAACCTCACCCTGATTCACGCCGACGTCCTTGCGCCACTCGTCAAACAGTCCCACCCAGTCGCTGAACGTTCCGATCTTCAGGACTTTGCCCGGCATCTTGCTTTTTCCTCAACCGCCAAGGTCACGAAGGAGCACGAAGTCCTTTGCGATCCTTCGTGTCCTTCGCAGTTAGCTATTTCGCTTTGAACTCCGCCGGCCGCTTCTCCACGTACGCCGTCAAGCCTTCCTTGGCGTCCTGGCTGTTGAACAGCAGCGCCTGCAGCTCGCGCTCCACCGCCAGCGCCGACTCCATGGGAATCTCGCACCCGGTCTGGATGGAGCGCTTGATGTTCCCCACCGCCTTCGACGCCTTGTTGGGCGGGCAGAACTGGCGCGCGTACTCCAGCACGTTCTCCATGAAATTCTCGCGCTCGAAGATGTCGTTCACAATCCCGAGCTCTTTCGCCTCTTCGAAGGAAAACGTGTTCCCGGTCACGATCAGCTCGATCGCTTTCGACTTGCCCACCAAGCGCGACAGCCGCTGCGTCCCGCCGGTGCCGGGCAGAACTCCCAGGTTGATCTCGGGCAGCCCGATCTTGCCCGCGTCGCGGCGCGCGATGCGCAAGTCCGCAGCCATGGCGATCTCCAACCCACCGCCCACGGTGTGTCCGTTCAGCGCCGCGATCACCAGCTTCGGCGTGTGTTCCAGGCGCAGCAGGGTCTCGTTGGCGTGCAGACAGAAGTAGTACTTGAAGGTCGGGTCCACGCTGGCCAGCATCTTGATGTTCGCGCCGGCGGAGAAAAACTTGTCGCCCGCGCCGGAGAGCACGATCACGTGAACGTCCGTGTCCATCCTCGCCTTCAGGATGGCGTCGTCCAGTTGCCGGTTCATCTCGTAGGTGTAGGTGTTCGCCGGCGGATCGTCCAGGGTGATGATCCCGACGCCGGCGTCACAGCGGTAGTGAACAAGCGGTTTGGCGCCTGCAACTGTCTCAGTGGTGCTTGCCATCCTAGGCCCCCTTTTTTTCAGCTCTCGATTCAGATCGTGGACGATGCCGAACGGGCTGCGCGTCCGCTCGACTTCTGCCCCGCCGCGCTCCCCACAGAGCTCGGTTTCGACGATGGTTGTCCCACCCTAGTGCCGCCCGCTTTTGGCGAGACCGGGTGGGCTTGTCCCAGCAGACCGCGCAGGAAAATATCCGCCATCATGTCCGCCAGCTCCGTCGCCGACGGATCGCGGCGCGGGTTGTGCCAGGTATAAATCCAGTTCATCATGCCGAACAGGCTCAGCGCGGCCGCGCGCGACGAAATTTCCCCGTTGAACTCCTTGGCCGTGGTCCGCCGCAACTCCTCCACCATGCCGCGAATCAGGCGGTAGTAATCGCGTTTCATCGCCGCGATCTCCGCCCCCAGCGGCCCGGTAAGCGCCTCGTCCTCGTGCGACAGCAGCTTCATCGCTTTCAGGTTCGCCAGAAAATATTCCAGGTGATTGCGGATGAACACGCGCACGCGCTCTTCGGGATCGGAAACACCGCGCAGCCGTTGCTGGAGCTGCTCGGTGATGGTGGAAAAGGTATGCTTCTGGATCAGGTAGAGGAGTTTCTCTTTGGACTCGAAATAGTAATACAGCCCCGCCAGCGACATGCCGCTGGTGCGCGAGAGGTCGCGCATGGAGGCGCCCTCGTAGCCCTTGGTGTAAAACACCTCGGTGGCGTGTTCGAGGATTTCGCCCAGCCGGCGGTCGAAGCGGGTTTCGCCGTTCTCCCCGGCGGTGGGGCGCGACCGGCGGTTATGCCTGCGGCCTTTCATCCCGTCCCTCCGGACTCGAACGGACGTTCGTTATTTTACACCATGAGCGGCATCCTGCCAGCGCCAGCCGCAGTTGGTGGCGCGCGGCTAGTTGTGGATATTGGCCATCAGCCTCTCGACCGTGGCTTTCTCTTCCGCGGTCAGCGGCAGCAGCGGCAGGCGGACCGGGCCGCCGAAGTAGCCGTTCAGGTCCATGGCATACTTCACACCCGGGATGCTCATCTCGCTGACTACCTTCACCGCCGCCTCCGCGATGCGCTCCTGCTTCTGGCGCGCGACCTTCTCGTTCATCTCTTTCCACGCCGCGTAGATCTCGAAGCAGGCGGTCGGAGCGGCGCAGGCAAACGCCAGAATCGCGCCCACGGCGCCCACGGCCATGGACGGCTCCAGTTTCTGCGCCGCGCCCACCATCACCTGGAACCCGACTTCCTTCTGGCGCGTCTTCAATCCCGCGATTGTGACGACCGCGGAAGACGATGACTGTCCCGCAATCGGCAGGCTACCGGAGCAAGCCGCGGCCTCGGCGGCCTTCTTCATCCGTCCGGTCACCGCTTCCTGCACTTCGGTGACAGCCACGGTGCGCTGGATGTGGCGCGTGAAGGCGACCATCTTCTGGACCTTCTCGATCGAGCCGCTGGATTCCTTGATGGCGACGATGTTGGGATGCTCGGCGAGCTGGATCACTACCTCGGCGGGAATGTCGTAGCCGGTGGCCTGCGGGAAGTTGTAGATGATCAGCGGCAGCGGCGAGCGGTCGGCGATGGTGCGGTAGAAGGCGAGCATGTTCTGCGGCCGATTGATCTGCGCCTTGTAGTAATGGGGCGTGCGCACCATGGCAGCGTCGTAGCCGAGCGAGGCGGCGTACTCGGTCAAGCGCAGGGTTTCGCGCGCCGACTCAATGCCGGTTCCGGCAATCATCAGCTTGTGTGGCGCAGCCGCGGCCATGGCCGCCTTGAGCACGTCCCGCCGCTCCTGGTCGCTGAGCAGGATGGCTTCGCCTGTAGATCCTTGCACGACGAGCCCCGCGACCGGCGACTTGCAGTAGCGCTCGACGTTGGCTTCGAGCTTCTTGTAGTAAATCTCGCCGTCGGGATAGAACGGCGTCGTGATCGGAGGAACAATTCCGTGGAGAAGCATGTTTCTAGTTTCCAGTTTCTAGTTTCTAGTTGCAACTCATTTCGCTTGCGTCGTGATCGTTTCAATCAGCTTCGGATCATCCGGCAGCAGCCCGGAGGCGGGCAAGCGCGGGGTCAACTCCGCCCAGCTTTTCTCGATGGCAAAGCACTTCTTGAACAGCGGCAGCGCTTCATCTACGCGCTTCATGTTGACCAGTGCGACCGCGTGCCAGAAAATCATCTCCGCCAGGCGGCTGGGGAAAACGCCTTCGGTGTGCGCCGCGATATCCTCGGCCGCAGCGTACTCCTTCAATGCGGTTTCATTGTCCTTGTGCTCGACCGCGAGATCGCCGGCGTTCATGTGGTTATAGGCGCGCTGGAGGGCGACGAGGCGCCGCAGTTCTTTCAGCGGCTCCGCGGCATCGTCCACGCGCAGATCGAAGACACGTCCTTCCCACGGCGCCTTCTGCCGCTTGCCTTCCACCACGATCAGCGCCGCGGACTGCCGCCCGCGTATGTCGCCGCCGACGGCCTGCGCCGCATCGAGCGCGGCGAGCATGCGCTCGGCGAGATCGCCTTGAGTCATCGAATAGGCCTCAGCCATTGCGCCCCAGATCTTGTCATTCGACATTAGGTTCGCTTGCGCGGAGAAGCCCTTTCCAATGCTAAATTGCCCGTCGCTGATCGTACGATCTGCGTCGGCCGCGCTGTTCACGGGGTTCGCCGTGGCATGCCCTGCGGGTTGAATGTCTTTCCTTCCGGTCCAAGTAGCTACGCGACCTTCGGCATCTACAAACGCAACCTGCCGCACGTCTCGACTCGCATCCGTGTTCAGCAGTCCGCGCAGTGCTTCCGGCGCGCTCTTCCCCGCCCGCATCAGGTTCAGCCCGAGCGGCCCGTAGCTCGGATCGACGAACGACTGTGTTGCGACCGCGCCAACGCCTGCTTCCGCCCAAGGCACTACCTGACCAACCGAGAACCAGTGCGACTGGACGGCAACGCCGATCTGTCCGGTGGCGGGATCGCGGGCAACGATGGAGAAAGTGTGCACCGGCCTTTGTTGCGCCAGGACGGAGCCACAGAGAACACAGAGGACACAAAGCAGGTTTTCTATTCTTGATGGCACAAGCTATACCCCTCCCGTTCCCCAACGAAATCCGATTTAACCACAAAGGGCACGAAGGAACACAACGGGTAATTCGGAGGCGGTTTTTGAAATGCTTATCAACAGCCGCAAAGCAACCAACAAACAGCAGGTCCCTCGACTCGGACGCGCCAACCCGCGCGCCAACAACGGGCGCGCTGGTTGTATGGCGCGTCCTCGCTCGGGATGACACGCCTTTAATTCTTGTTTGTCTGTGCCGCTGTGTCTCGGTGGTGGAGTCAACGCACGCCGGCGCGCTGGGCGTGGTGCGACTGGAGGGCGCGGACGGAGGTGTGGCCCTGCTGCAGGGCGGCGATGCCGTCGGCGGCGGCGCGGGCGGCGGCCAGCGTGGTAATGGACTGCACGTTGTGGGTGACGGCGGCGCGGCGGATGGATTTTTCGTCAAACCAGGGCTCGGCGCCGTGCGGCGTGTTGATGATGAGCTGGATGCGGTCGCCCTTGATCAGGTCCACGACGTTGGGGCGTCCTTCCTTCACCTTGTATACGCGCTCGATGGTCAGCCCGGCTGTTTCCAGAACGCGCGCGGTGCCGCTGGTAGCGACCAGCTTGAAGCCGAGATCAACGAAACGCTTGGCAATGTCCACGACAGCAGCCTTGTCGCGATCGGTGACGCTGACGAAGACCGCGCCGTGCGTGGGCAGGCGGTTGCCGGCGGCGATCTGCGCCTTGGCGAAGGCTTCGCCAAAAGTGTCGGCCGTGCCCATCACTTCGCCGGTGGACTTCATCTCCGGGCCCAGCACGGTGTCCACGCCGGGGAATTTCGACCACGGGAAGACCGGCGACTTAACGTAGTAGCAGGAGCCGGTGTCGAGGTCGGCAGCGCGCTCGATGTTGTCGGGGAGGAACTCGCGCAGCTTGCGTCCGGTCATCAGACGCGCGGCGATCTTGGCCAGGGGCACGCCGGTGGCTTTGGAAACATAGGGCACCGTGCGCGAGGCGCGCGGGTTGACCTCCAGCACAAAGACTTTCGCGTCGCCGTTGTGGCGCTGGATGGCGTACTGGACGTTCATCAGTCCGATGACCTTGAGCGCGCGTGCCAGCCGGAAGCTGTAATCGCGCAGCGTGCTGAGCACTTCCGGAGAAAGGTCCACCGAGGGCAGCACGCAGGAGGAATCGCCGCTGTGGATGCCGGCTTCCTCGATGTGCTGCATGATGCCGCCGATGACTACGTCCTCGCCGTCGGAGAGCGCATCCACGTCCACCTCGATGGCGGCTTCGAGGAAGTGGTCAATGAGCACCGGGCGCTCCTGCGAGTACTCGACCGCTTGCTTCATGTAGTGGATAACGGACTCGTCGTCGTAGGCAATGACCATGGCGCGCCCGCCGAGCACGTAGGAAGGGCGAACCAGCACCGGATAGCCGACTTGGTTGGCGCCGGCCACGGCTTCCGCGATGGAGGTTGCCATCGCGCCCGGCGGCTGCGGGATTTGCAACTCGTCGAGCAGTTTGCCGAAGCGTTTGCGGTCTTCGGCGAGGTCAATGGATTCGGGCGAGGTGCCGATGATGGGCACGCCCGCGGCCTTCAGCGGCAGCGCAAGGTTGAGCGGCGTCTGGCCGCCGAACTGCACGATCACTCCGATGGGCGCGCCGCCCTCCACCCCGTCGCGCGCGGCGCGCGCCGGGGACCCCGGCTTCCGCGCTTCGTGCTCGTACACGGCCATCACGTCCTCGAGCGTGAGCGGTTCGAAGTAGAGGCGGTCGCTGGTGTCGTAGTCGGTGGATACCGTCTCCGGGTTGCAGTTCACCATAATGGTTTCGTAACCATCGTCGCGCAGCGCGAATGCGGCGTGGCAACAGCAGTAATCGAACTCAATTCCCTGCCCGATGCGGTTGGGACCGGCGCCTAGGATGATGACCTTCTTCTTGCCGGTCGGCGCGGCTTCGTCCTCGTCCTCATAGGTCGAGTAGAGATACGGTGTGTAACTCTCGAACTCGGCGGCGCACGTGTCCACGTGCTTGTACACGGGGATGACGCCGCGCGATTTGCGCAAGTGGCGAATCTTCTCCGCCGCACCGCGGCCGTTGGACACGCGCCACGCGCGGGCCAGCCGGTTGTCGGAGATGCCGGCGCGCTTGGCTTGGCGGATTACCTCGGTCGGAACGGCTTCGATGGGATGCTTTTCGACCTCAAGCTGCGTGTCGATGATTTCCTTGAGTTGGAAGATGAACCACGGATCAATGGAGGTCATCTTCGCCAGCTCTTTGACGGTGTGCCCCTGGCGCAACGCGTAGCGCAGGTAGGAGAGGCGCTCGGGATGGGGCGTGACCAGGCGCTGGATGAGAATCTTCGGCTCGATGTCTTCCGTGCCGGGCTTCTTGCCGGTTTCGAGCGAACGGACGGCCTTGAGCAGCGCCTCCTTGAAGGTGCGGCCGATGGCCATCACTTCGCCGACCGACTTCATCTGCGGCCCGAGGCTCTCATCGGCGCCGGGAAATTTTTCGAACTGCCACTTGGGAATCTTGACGACCACGTAATCGAGCGTCGGCTCAAAGCAGGCGGGCGTCTTGCGCGTGATGTCGTTGGGGATCTCGTCGAGGGTGTAACCGACGGCAAGCTTGGCCGCAATCTTGGCAATCGGAAAACCTGTGGCCTTGCTGGCCAGCGCGGAGGAGCGCGAAACACGCGGGTTCATCTCGATGACGACCATGCGCCCAGTGGTCGGATGTACCGCAAACTGGATGTTGGAGCCGCCGGTCTCGACGCCGATCTCACGGATGACGCGGATGGCGGCGTCGCGCATGCGCTGGTACTCGCGGTCGGTCAAAGTCTGCGCGGGCGCCACGGTGATGGAATCGCCGGTGTGCACGCCCATGGGATCGAAATTTTCGATCGAGCAGATGATGATGACGTTGTCGCGCAGGTCGCGCATGACCTCGAGCTCGAATTCCTTCCAGCCGAGGACGGACTCCTCGATCAGCACTTCGTGGACGGGCGAGAGATCGAGGCCGCGCGCCAGCAGTTCGACCAGCTCTTCGCGGTTGTAGGCGATACCGCCGCCGGTGCCGCCGAGGGTAAAGCTCGGACGAAGAATCACGGGGAAGCCGATTTTGCCGCTGAATTCGAGGCCGTCGCGAAGGTTGTTGACCAGGGCGGATTTTGGGACGTCGAGGCCGATGCGCGTCATGGCGTCCTTGAACATCAGGCGGTCCTCGGCCTTCTTGATGGCCTCCAGTTGCGCGCCGATAAGCTGGACGTTGTATTTTTCGAGCACCTGCGCGTCGGCGAGTTCGACGGCGAGGTTGAGCGCGGTCTGGCCGCCGACGGTGGGCAGCAGGGCGAAGCCGTGCCCGCCAGACATTTCGGATTCAAGGCGGATGATTTCTTCCAGGTACGGGCGGGTGAGCGGCTCGATGTAAGTGCGGTCGGCGATCTCGGGGTCGGTCATGATGGTGGCCGGGTTGGAGTTGGCGAGCACGACCTCGTAGCCTTCCGACTTGAGCGCCTTGCAGGCCTGCGTGCCGGAGTAATCGAATTCGGCGGACTGGCCGATGACGATCGGGCCGGAGCCGATGATGAGGATCTTCGAGATGTCGGTGCGGCGTGGCATCAGTTCGTTCGCTTCACCAGTGCTTTCGCTGTTGTCGGCAAATTTTGTGGTGTGTCATCCCGAGGAGCGCAGCGACGAGGGACCTGCTGTTCCGGGGCGTAGATGTGAGAGTCGTACCAGTGTTCAGCCAAGTCCTCCCAAGTTGGATTGAGTGATTCGATCAGCGCAATCTTCTTCTCGCGACGCCAGCCCTTAATTTCTTTCTGGCGATTGATCGCATTGATCACTTGAGAGTAAAGCTCGAAGTACACCAAACGATGGATTTTGTATTGCTTGGTGAAGCCGTCCAGCAGGTCGTTCTTATGTTGAAATACGCGGTTGTGAAGGTCGTTCGTCATTCCCGTATATAACCGGCGCGACTTGCTGGCCATCATGTACACCGCGAAATGCCATTCACGCCGCATTAAAAGCAGGTCCCTCGCTCGCGCGCGAATCTGTCCGCGCGCGCTCTCTCGGGATGACACACGCTAAGGGTGCTGCTGATCTTCGAGATGTCGGTGCGGCGTGGCATCAGAGTTTTCGGACCAAATCTTCTTCTTCGTCTTGCAACTTTTCTTCGTTTTGAAGCGGCGCGCCTTCACCCGATCGCAACTTTGATTCTTTCGATCTTTGAAGGGGCGCGGCTTCTGCCGCGCCACAGGCCGCAGTCCGAGTTTCTGGCTTTAGCCGTTGAGGGACATCGTCCAGCTCAAAGCTGGCATGCGCCGACGAGTAGCCATACTGTTCCGGCTGTGAGCACAACCCAGCTCGCACCGGATTGAAGTGAATGTAATTCACATGCACTTCCCAATCTGCAGCGTCACGGATGCGATGATCGGAAAATCCCTTTTGCCATACCTCCATATTGGAGCCTAGCTCAATCTTTGCGCGATGTGAAAATCCGCCCTTGATGTACTGGATGGCGCGCTCCAGGGAACCGGTCGGTGTAATCAGGGCGTGAAAATGTTCGGGCATTAATACAAATGCATGAAGTTTGTAGCCAGAGTCGCGGTAGTGATAAAGCGTGTCGATGAACAGCTTTGCCCAAGGCTCAGCACAAAACAGAGATCGACGACCCCACGTCTCGGAGGTGACCATGTACGTCTGCTGGTTGTGGGTCGCGTGCTCTCGTGTGGGTCTCAACCCATTTCCCTCAGCGGCTAAAGCCGGTTTTGTCATGGCCCTCAACGGCGCGGCTGAAGCCGCGCCCCTTCAAAGCCAAATCAGCGGCTGAAGCCGTAACCCGATCAAGATCATCCGATGTTCCTCCCCTTCCACTCCTCCATCATGGCCACGAAATCGATGAACAGGTAATGCGAATCGTGCGGGCCGGGTGAGGCCTCGGGGTGGTACTGCACCGAGAACAGCGGCAGGTTACGGTGGCGCAGGCCCTCCAGCGTGTTGTCGTTCAGGTCCATGTGCGTCAGCTCGACTTCGCTCATGGGCAGCGAGTCGGGATCGACGGCGAAGTTGTGGTTGTGCGCGGTGATCTCGACTTTGCCGGTGTGCAACTGCTTCACCGGGTGGTTGCCGCCGTGGTGGCCGAACTTGAGCTTGTAGGTCTTGCCGCCCAGCGCTAACCCGACCAACTGGTGGCCCAAACAGATGCCGAATATCGGGACACGACCCATCAGGCGGCGGATGTTTTCCTGGGCGTAGGTGCAGGGTTCGGGGTCGCCGGGACCATTGGAGAGGAAGACACCGTCGGGCTTGAGTGCGAGCACGTCTTCGGCGTTGGTTTCCGCGGGCACGACCGTGACGCGGCAGCAGCCGCTGACCAGCTTGCGCAGGATGTTGTGCTTGATGCCGAAATCGTAGGCGACCACGTGGCGCTCGGGCTCGGCGTCTTTCACGCCGACAACTTCAGTAGGTTCAATCGACCGTTCGCCGGTGTCCCACACGTAGCGCTGCTTGGTGGTGACCACCTTCGCCAGATCGGTGCCGTCCATTTTGGGGATGGAGCGGGCTTTGGCGACCAGCTTGTCGGTATCGGTTTCGATGGTCGAGATGACGCCGCGCATGACGCCGTGATCGCGCAGATGGCGCACCAGCGCGCGCGTGTCGATGTCGGCGAGCACCGGGATGCGGTAGCGCTCCAGGTATTCATCGGCAACCTGTTGCGAGCGCCAGTTGGAGCTAATGCGGGAAAACTCGCGGACGATCAGGCCCTCGATGTAGGGGCGGGTGGCTTCGTTGTCGTCGTCGTTGGTGCCGTAGTTGCCGATCTCGGGATTGGTGAGAACGACGATCTGGCCGGCGTAGGAAGGGTCGGTGAAAATCTCCTGGTAGCCGGTGATGGAGGTATTGAAAACAACTTCCCCGTAACATTCGCCTTGGGCGCCAAAACCTTTGCCGCGGAAGACTCGGCCGTCTTCCAGGGCGAGAATGGCTTGCATCAGCTCTCCGGGGAGTGGATTTTGAGGATTCTAGCAGGTTTGCAGGAGAGCGGGGGTTGTGAAAAACACGGCTTATTTCACCGCCAAGACACAGAGGGCAGCGAGGTTCACCGAGAAATGCTTCTTGGTTGGCTACTTCACGATGCCCATGCGGTCCACGGGCCAGTAACCGAAGACGGCTTTGCCGTATATGTAGCGTTGGCTGACGGGGCCGAAATCGCGGCTGTCGCTGGAAGAGCTGCGGTGGTCACCGAGCAGGAAGTAAGCGCCGCGGGGAACGACGGTATCGGCGACAGAGCGGTCATCGGCGAAATCGACCGGAACGTAGGGCTCGCGCAGGTGGTGGCCATTGACGTAGACGGCGCCGTCGTCAATGCGGACGCGGTCACCGGGCACGGCAATGACGCGCTTGATGTAGCTCTTGGAAGGGTCGCGGGGATAGCGGAAGACGACGACATCGCCGCGCTCGATGGGCTCGAAGTTGTACACGAACTTATTGATGAAGATGCGCTCCTGATCATCGAGGCCGGGGAGCATGCTGGTGCCTTCAACTTTCACCGGCTGGTAGAGGAACACGATGATGAAGGCCGCGATGACCAGAGAGACGACGAGGTCGCGCCCCCAAGCCAGCAGCGACGGCGCTCCGGGGGTCCGGCGGTTACGAGCGGGAGGTTGAGCCACGGGTTCCATGCTCGGTCGTAGGTTAATACAGAATGCAGCCGCAGGGAAAAAGTTGCACGAAAACAGCAATGGCTCTTAGCGAGCAGCTCTAGGCTTGATCGGGACGGACCGAATGTTGGGATCGGAGGTTAAGTTTGGAGCCGGTGCGCTGTTGCGTGCATCTAAAGTAGAATTTCGACCGAGGATGGTGCGATGAAACGAGTCTGGTCCCTGTTGTTGGTGACGCTGGTGGCGATGGCAATGTTTGCGCAGGGCGATGTGCCGGCGCATCACACGGCCCCACCGCCCAAGGGTGCGAAGTTGCCGCCGATCCTGCCTGCTCCCGAGCGTTGGGGACCGAGCTTCCAGTATCCGGTGCAAGCGCGCGCCTATGAGGTGGCGGAAAAGATACCCGGCGTCCTCTACCAGCAACCGTGCTACTGCCATTGCGACCGCTCGGTCGGGCACACCAGCCTGCACAGTTGTTTCGAGTCTACCCACGCCGCCCACTGCGATGCCTGCATGAAGGAAGCCTTCTACTCCTACCAGATGACCAAGCAGAAGAAGACGCCCGCCCAGATTCGCGAAGGGATCATACGCGGCGACTGGGAGAAGATAGACCTGGAAGCAGCGGTGAACATGCAGTAGCGATCGTCAGCCAGTGTTCGATGGCCAGGTGCGGCAACCCCGGCCGCGCCGCCAGCGTCTTTCTTCGGGTGCCCCGGCGAGCAGCCCGGAAATGGGGCGAGTTGACGCGCACTGGCTTTTCTCGTATATAAACGTTCGCTCGTCGGCACAGCCTTTTCCACAGGCTGTTGCAAGATGGTCCGCGCCGGCAGTTGCGCAGGTGCAACTCGATGAAGAAAAAACCCGTGGCGAAGATTAAGCATTCTTCGGCTAACCTCAAGAAAAAAAAGGTGAAAATCGGCAAGGGTGGGCGCGTTCCCAAAGCCACCTTGCCAGTTCAGGCTAGGCCGTCGCCAGTGGCGGATCCGCGTTATGCACAAGCAGTGGAAAACTACCAGGCTGGCCTGAAGGCCATGCAGGAGCACAAGTTCGAGAAGGCAAAGGCGCTGCTGCAAAAGGTGGTGGCCGCCGGACCGCGGGAGTTGGCTGATCGCGCCGCCGTTCACCTGAGCAGTTGCAACCAGCGGATGGCGCACGCCTCAACCACCTTCAAAACGCCGGAGGAACATTATGACTATGCTGTCTCGCTGATGAATATCGGCGACTACGTGGGCGCGCGCGAGCACCTGGAAAAGATCCTGAAGCAGAATTCGAAGGCGGATTACGCCGTCTATGGACTGGCGGTGCTGGATTGCCTGACCGGGCACTATGAAAATTCGCTGAAAGGGCTGGCGGAGGCGATCATTCTCAATCCGGGTAACCGGTTCCAAGCGCGGAATGATTCCGACTTTCAGAATCTCGCCGATGATCCCCGTTTCACGGAATTGATCTATCCTGAGGTGGACGAGTCCCCCAAAGGGGACGGCTGGCGCTAGGATGCAATGAAAACCCCGGCCACGAAGAGCATGGCAAAACCGGCGCGTGAGCAACGCGCGCTGAAGGTTGTGGCAATCGGCGGCGGCACGGGCCTGTCCACTCTGCTGAAGGGCTTGCGCGAGTACGTAGCGCACCCGGGCGAAGAAGGTCCGGGCGCGGCGATCACCGAACTTTCGGCGGTGGTGACGGTGACCGACGACGGCGGATCCAGCGGACGGCTGCGCAAGGAATTCAACATCCTGCCGCCGGGGGACATTCGCAACTGCATCGTCGCGCTCTCGGAAGACCAGGCGCTGCTGTCGCAGTTGTTTCAGTACCGCTTCCGCGGCGAATCGGCGCTGGACGGACACAGCTTCGGCAACCTGTTCCTGGCGGCGCTGGCGGGGGTGACCGGCGACTTCGCCGAGGCGGTGAAGCTGTCGTCTGAGATTCTGACCACACGCGGACATATCTTTCCCGCCACCACCTCGAATGTCGAACTGGAAGCGGTGATGAACGACGGCTCGCGGGTGCGCGGCGAAACCAGCATCACGAACAGCCAGAAGCGGATCGTGCGGCTCGAGATGGTGCCCGGCGACGTCAAACCCATGCCGCAAACGCTGGCGGCGCTGGCGCAGGCGGATCTGATCAGCATCGGGCCGGGGTCGCTGTTCACCAGCCTGATTCCCAACGTGCTGGTGCACGGCATCCCGGAGGCCATGGCGAATTCGCCAGCGATCAAGGTGTTTGTCTGCAACCTGATGACGCAGGCAAACGAGAGCCTGGGACTCACGGCGGCCGACCACGTGCGCGCCATCTACAATCATGCCGGTTGCGCCATCCTGGATTACGCGTTGCTGAACCGCACGCCGGCATCGAATTCGATGAAAGCCAAGTACGCGCTGGAGGCGGCGACGCAGATTGTGGTTGATGCCGACCAGTTACGCCAGCTCGGGGTCGAGCCCATCTTCGGCGATTACCTGTTCGAGGAAGACGGAGTGGCCCGCCACGCCTACGGCGCCGTCGCCCAAGATCTGCTGCAACTGGCGTCGCGGCAACGGCTCCCCACCGGAGCGGGAAGTCCCACACTAAAGGCGTAGCAGGCGCCGGGTTTAAGGCGAAAGGCGCAAGGAAAACCAACATCGCCCGCGAGCCACCGTCAATTCCCTGCTCTGAATTCCAATCCTCTCGCGGTAAGATGAGCGCCATGAGTTCGCGCAAGCCATCATCCCAGAAGGCGCAGTCTGCGCCGCGCTTCGCAATTGCCATCATGGCCGCCGGCAAGGGCACGCGGCTGAAGTCAAAGCACCCCAAAGTGCTGCACGAGATTGGCGGCAAACCGCTGCTGCAATTCGTGGTGGACGCAGCTAAGGCGGTGCTGCCGGCGAAAGACATCTTCGTCATCATCGGGCACGAGGCGGAACGCGTCCGCGAAGCGATGGGAGGCACTGGCGTGCAGTTTGTTTTGCAGACAGAGCAACTGGGCACGGGACACGCGATCATGTCGGCGCGGGCGTCGCTGACCGGGTACGACGACGTGCTGGTGCTTTCCGGCGATGTTCCCCTGCTCCGGCCAGAGACGGTTCGCGGCATCCGAGACTCTCACCTGAAGAACCATGCGGCGATGACCATCCTGACCGCGGATTTTCCCGATCCCACCGGCTACGGCCGTATCGTCCGCAAGAAAAGAAGCGGACGCGCCAGCGACGAAGTGGAGGCTATCGTCGAGCAGAAAAAGCTCAAGGCGCAGCAGGAAAAAATCCGCGAGGGCAATTCGGGCATCTATGCGTTTGCAACCGGGCCCTTATTCGAACATCTCGATGAGCTGCGCACCGACAATCCGCATGGCGAGTACTACCTGACCGACATCGCCGGAATCCTGGGGAAATCCGGCGCCAAGGTACTGGCCCTCAAGGCCGGCGAGACGCACGAGGTCGCCGGGGCGAACAATCGCGCCGAGTTGGCAGTGCTGGACAGCGAAGTACGGGCACGCAAATGCGTCGAACTGATGGCGGCGGGGGTGACCATTTTCCGGCCGGAGACGTGCGTGATTGACGCCGAGGTCGAGGTCGGCGCCGACACGGTGATTGAGCCCTTCGTGCAACTGCTGGGGAAGACGCGGATCGGGGGGGACTGCCGCGTACGCTCGTATTCGGTGATTACGTCGTCGGAAATCGGCGATGGAGTGACGGTGCGCAATGGGTGCATCATCAGCGGCGCGCGCGTGTCCGAGGGTGCGGTCCTGGGGCCGTACTCGCACCTGCGCCCGGGCAGCGATATCGGGCCGGGAGCGCATGTCGGAAACTTCGTGGAGACCAAGAAGGCCAAACTGGGCCGGGGCGCGAAGGCCAATCACCTCACCTATCTCGGCGACGCGGTAATCGGGGAAAACGTGAACGTGGGCGCGGGCACCATCACCTGCAACTACGATGGGGTTAAGAAAAACGTCACCATCATCGAGGATGGCGCCTTCATCGGCAGCGACAGCACGCTGGTGGCGCCGGTCAGGATCGGTCGCAATGCCTACGTCGGCGCGGCGGCGTGCGTCACCGAGGATGTGCCGGAGGATGCGCTGGCGATCGCGCGGGCGCGACAGGTCAACAAGGAAGGCTGGGTGAAGAAGAAGCGGGAGGAGATGGAGGCGGCGAAAGACAAATCGTAGCCCCAAAGGACGCAGGGGTGCGCAGAGGAAATCAAAACGAGAAATCTAGATTGCAGAACTTAGTTTGAGCGATGCAGAGGGAGGTGGCAGCTGGCGCAACGAAGAGAAGCCTGCTACGAGCTACGAGCTACCAGCCACCGAACTCATGCGCCGGCGCTCGGCTTCAGCCCTGGTGAACACGCCGGGAATGTGCGTGCCGCAGTGCCTGCACTTGCCGTCGCGCACATCGTTGCTTAGGATCGAGTGCCAGGAGCGGCGAATGATGGCGCGCTTGCACCCGGGGCAGATGGTATTGCCGCCGTCGGACCAGATATTCCCTTCGTAAACAAACTTCAGCCCCATTTCAAAGGCAATGGCGCGGGCGCGATGCAGCGTTTCCGGCGGCGTCGGGGGCTTGTCCTGGAGCTTGAAATCGGGGTGGAAGGCGGTGAAGTGCACCGGGACATCGTCGCCCAGGTTCTGCAGCACCCAGTCGCAGAGCTGGCGGAATTCGCTGTCGCCGTCGTTGAGCGTGGGAATGATCAGGTTGGTAATCTCGAACCAGACTTCGGTCTCGTGCCGCAGCCATTTGAGCGTATCGAGCACCGGCTGAAGGTGGGTCAGCGTGATCTTGGAATAGAAATTTTCGGTGAACGCCTTGAGGTCGATGTTGGCGGCGTCAATGTGCTGGTAGACGTCGAAGAAGGCCTCGCGCGTGATGTAGCCGTTGGAAACCATCACCGTGTTCAGGCCCTCTTGGTGCGCGACCTTGGCGATGTCAATGACGTACTCGCTCCAGATGGTGGGCTCGTTGTAGGTGAAGGCGATGGAGGGCGCGCCGTGCTGCAGCGTGAGGTCCACCACCTGTTCGGGCGTCAGGCTGGCGGATTTAACCTGGTCGGATTTGGCCTTGGAGATGTCCCAGTTCTGGCAGAAGAAGCAGCCCATATTGCAGCCGGCGGTGCCCATCGACAGGATTTTCGTGCCCGGGAAAAAGTGGTTGAGCGGCTTCTTTTCGACCGGGTCCATTTGCAGCGCGGCGGGGCGTCCGTAGCCGAGTTGTACCAGGTGTCCGCCTTCGTTCTTGCGAATGAAGCAGAAGCCGGTCTGTCCTTCGCCGATGTGGCAATGCCGCGGGCAGAGATAGCAATGCAGGCGGCCGTCGGGCATGGTCTCCCACCAGCGGGCCGGGTGGTGGGCGGAATTGAGCACGGGGAGCATTGGGACTACGGATATTGTACTGCCGGAAGCTCGTCGAGGGATTTGGCGATATCGTGATTTGCGTCTTAGAGATTGCCGGCGCCGCCAAATCGATCAATCGCAAAACACTCAACCGTCCAATGAACAAGCCCCTCATTCGAGGGGCGAGTTCGGGAGAGAGGAAAGGGAAAAGCCGCGCTCGGAGCTGCCACTACCGGACCATTCTCGCCAGCAGGTTGCGCAGGCGGAGCCGCGCCTGATGCACTCCCATCCGCGATTCGTCCACGCTGATGCCCAGAGTGCGGGCAACGCGAGAGTGGTCGTAGGCTTCCACATCGTGGAGCAGGAAAATCACGCGCTCGGTGGGCGGCAATTGCACCAGGGCGCGCTCCAGGTGCACCCGCAGGGTATTCTGGCGCACGCTGAGCGCGTCGGCACAGATGCCCTCCTGGAGCGTCAGGACGCCGATCGGCATTTGCTCGCGCAACTCGGTGATAAGCGCCTGGTCAAGGGCTTCCGCCGAAGCTTCGGCGCTATGGGCAAAGCCGCGGCAGAAGGTGAGATGCATGAGTTCTTCGGCCGCCACTTCGTTGTCGGTCATCCAAAATGCGAGGGCGTAAATGCGATGGCGGTTTTCTTCGAAGATCGCCCGGAATTTTTCCGCGCGTTCGGCGGCAACTGCGGGTAAGAATGTGGCGTACCCGGAAATTTTTGCTTGCTGACTGATGCTCGCCATGTCGCCTCCCATTTGCTAAGTACTTGGGATGTCGCTTCAAATCTGCTGTTTGCGCGTCAATAACGCGGGAAATGACTGCACTTACCACGCCATTCCAGCCACTCGGGAACTGCTTGAAAAGGGCGCCGTGAAAAAACTGCTGCCCGCGGACACCGGCAAAGCGAGCCTATCCGGGTGCCAAGGGAGGAAACCCAGCCATTGCGGGTTGGGCGAGGTTACAAATCGTTACACTTCTGTGCCAATCGAAGCTGCGGATAAGAGAGGACTGCTCTCCCCACAATGGCGGGACGACCATGGATCACGACGGAGGGTAGAACCGCGGGTGCCAGAAGTTGGCATCGGGAGACACATTTTGAATGCGAAACCGGTTAGTTTCTGCTTGTCGAAGACCAGGAGAAACAGGACTCAGTTGGCTCCCGAGGACTGGGTCAGCAGCGGACGAGTAATCGCAATCAGGTCAGCCACCTGGAATGGCTTGACGATGCATGGAATGCGCGCCTGCTGGAGGAAAGCGCGCGTCTGACCATCGCGGATCTCGGAAGTCGCCAAAATGACGTTCTTCTCCGCCCCGGGAAGATTCGCAGCCACCCAGCGATAGAGGTCAATTCCGGTCCAGCGGCCAGGCATGCTGGCGCCGAAAAGCATGGCGTCGAACTTCTCCGCTTGCAGATGCTGGATGGCCTGATCGCCGTCGGAAACGGCGACCACCTCAGCGCCGGCGCCGGCCAGGGCTTCACGTTCGAACTCGAGCACCGCTTCCTCGTCGACCAGCAGAATACGGCCGCTCAACGGGGGCAGACGAGGCGCGACCTCCTGCGGCGCCTGCGCCGGTACCATTTGAGTAGCCGGCAACAAGACGCGGAACAATGCTCCGCCGTCGGGGTGGTTCAGAGCCACGATGTCGCCGCCGTGCTCCTTCACGATGCCGTAGCAGATGCTCAGCCCCAGCCCGGTTCCCTTGCCCACCGGCTTAGTGGTGTAGAACGGGTCAAATACCTTTTTGGGCTCGCGAATGCCGGGGCCGGAGTCGCGGAACTCAAGGCAGACGTGCCCGTTCTGGCGGCCGGCGCGGACGGAGAGCGTACCGCCGCGCTCGCGCTCCAGCATGGCATCGACGGCGTTGTTGATGATGTTGAGGAAGACCTGCTCCATCTGGTGAGCGTCAGCGACGACGGCCGGCAAGTTGTCCTCCATGTCGCACACGACGCGGATGTCGTGCCGGGTGAGGTCGTAATCGCGCAGCGCCAACGTGTCGTCGAGAACCTTGCGGATGTCAACTTCCTTTTTCTCCGGCTTGCGCTGGCGGGCGAAGGAAAGAAGATTCTGGACCAGGCGCTGGGTGCGCTGCGCCTGCTTGAACAGCTTGGCGACGAAATCACGGGCGCGTGCCTCCAGCGCTTCGTTCTCCAGCAGTTGCGCGTAACCGAGGATCGCCGTTAGCGGGTTATTGATCTCGTGGGCGACGCCGGAGATCAACTGCCCGATCGCCGACATCTTCTCGCTCTGCAGCAATTGCTCCTGGGTGCGGCGCAGGTTGTCGTAGGCGCGGCAGGTCTCCTCGTAGAGTCGCACCTTTTCGATGGTCATGGCCAACTGGCGCGCGACGGCCACTATGAGGTGCTGATCGGTCTCGCTAAAGCAGTGCGTCTCGTCGCGGCTGGCGATGCCGAGCACGCCCACTGCGGCGTCGTTGGTCCACATCACCGCCCAGATCCAGCGGCGCAACCCTTCGCTGCGAACGTACTCGCCGACATTGTCGGGCAGCAGTTCCAGGTCTTCGTGGGTAAGCACCTCGCGGCGCGATTCGCGCAACTGTTGGGTGAATTCGGGCGTCAGCTCGAACTGGGTCGCGGCAAGGCGGCTGCGATGGCCGTTCGAAGCGCGACGATGGAGGACGTTGCCTTTGCCCATCAGGTACACGCTGCCGACATCGGCGGTGAACAACTCCATGACGTGGCGCAGCGAGGTATTCAGGATTTCATCCAAGTCAAACGACTGTGAGGTAATCACGGCGATGGCGTTGAGCACGCCCAGTTCGCGGTTGTGCCGGCGGATCTTATCTTCGGCGCGCCGCTTTTCGGTAATGTCGAGCAGAAATCCCTGGTAACGGTCGACCTTTCCGGAAGCGTCGCGGGTGGCGAAGCTGTGTTCCAGCGCGTTCAGCACTGATCCGTCGCGGCGCCGCAGGTCCACCTCGTAATTGCGAACGAAACCGCGCTCATTCATGATTTCGCAAAACGCCTGCCGCTGCGCCGTGGAGAAATACAGGTCGCGGGCGACGTCGAGTGCCAGCACCTCCTCGCGCCGGTTGTATCCGAACATGCGGACGAAGGCATCATTGCAATCAATCACCCGCCCCTCCGGCGTGGAGACGAACACGCCTTCCTGCACCTGCTCAAAGAGCAGGCGATAACGGTCCTCGGCTGCGCGCCGCTCAGTGGTATCGCGGACAACGTGGATGGTGCCCTGGAGCGCGTCACCTTCAGTGTACGACGAGGTGGAAACCATCGAGAGCCCGCCGAAGCAGGGGTCGGGCCCCTCATCGAAATTGGTCCGACTGTACTCGCAATACGGGCACTGGCGCCATCGCGCGTGCGCCCCCGGCAGCACCTGGTCGCAGCGCTGATACACGACGTCGCCGACCCTGTCACCTAAACGCTGCAGGACGGCGCGATTGAGCTTGAGAATGCGAAAGTCGGCGTCGTGCACCAGCACCATGTCTTCGATGGAATCGAAGGTGCTGATCCATTGCCGATGCGACCGCATGATTTCTTCCATCAGGCGCAGGTTTTCCAGCGCCAGCCCGACCTGGTGTCCGGTGGAGGTGAGGAAGTCAAGCTCGTCGCGCGTGTAGGAACGGCTGGGAGCCTGGCCCAGGGCAATCATGCCGATGACGGAGGTCTTGCCCCTTACCGGGATGAACAGGACGTGGCTGAAACCTTCCTCTCGCAGTACGCGCTGGTTGTCCGGCTCCAGAGCGGCAAGGCGCAGGATGGTGGGCACTCCCTGCTGCACGAGGCGCGCGCCGTCGGTGGTGCGGACATCCAGGGTCGGCCGCTCGCGGATGAACTTTTCCGAGAGGCCGATGTGGCGCGTCAGTACCATGCGATCGCCTTCCAGCACTCGAAACCATGCCGCGCGCGCTCCGGTCAAATTCTTCAGTTGCTCCAGGGCGGTCAGCACCATCGAGCCTTGTTCCTGGGCCCTAGCCAGCGCGCGGGAAAGCAGGTTCAGCGCGGTGAGGCGGTCGGTTCGCTGCTTGGAGTCGTCCAGCACCACCACCAGCATGCTGAGGCCGAGGAGCAACTCGATCCCCAGGTCAATCCCGGAGAGGAAGTGGGGGCTGGCGACGTCCTGATCGAGGTGCAGCAAGAGCAGCATGGCCATGATGACCCACTGCCCGATTTGGCGACGGCCGCGGCTGTACACCACCAGTGCGACGCCGCCGGCCGCCGCCATCACCGTGTAGAGACCGCGAACCATCCCCAGCAGGACCGCCGAATTGGGCCACCAGATGGCGCGCGCGACAGCCATGGCCACCGCGATGGTGGCGGTGGCCGCCAGCGGGAGCAGAAAATCCATCCTGTCGATGTAGTAAAAGATGGAAGCCACGAACAGCGCGACGGCGCAAACAAACGCACATTGCGAAACCGCGATCAGCCAATGGGGAGGCGTGAACAGCAGGAAACTGGCCGTCGCCAGACGGTACACCAGGTAGCAGAACCAGCCCAGGATCCAGGGCAGCAGATAGCGTTCGCGGAAGGTGCGGAAGACGAGAAAGCTCGCCGCCAGCAGGATCAGGACCCCGGAGCAATTGGCCAGCAACTCGAGAGCGGGGCCGCCCCGGTCCCACAGAGCGCTGAGTTCTGCCAGATTCATGGACGGAAGCAGGCGCGTCGCCTTGCTAATGTGGGCCTAGGAGCGTGTGTATAGCACGGAATCGGGGTGGGACGTTGCCCTATTTGTCTCGACTGGTGGTGTCTTTCAAGGCACGGCGGGCATCATCGTGGGGTACAATGCGCCGAACCTGCTCCTCACGGGACAATCATGCCGGCCGAACGAATCTTGATCGTTGACGACGAAGAAGCGATCCGGGAAATTGTGCACTCCATGCTGACGATGGCGGGCTACCGCTGTCAGCAGGCCAACTCCGGGGCTGAGGCCCTCGCCATTCTGGAGTCGGGCGAGCAATTCGACCTCATGCTTTCCGATCTCATGATGGCGGAGATGGACGGCATCGCCTTGCTGGAGCGCACCAAGGAAAAATATCCCGACATGCCGGTGGTGATGGTTACCGCAGTGCACGATATTTCCGTCGCCCTGGCCGCCATCCGCAACGGCGCCTACGATTACCTGCTGAAGCCGTTCGAGCGCGAACAACTGCAGGCCATCGTGCGCCGCGCCCTGGAGAACCGGCGCCTCAAGCTGGAGAACCGCGCCTATCAGACCAACCTGGAAGCGCTGGTCACGGCGCGCACCGAGCAGTTGCGCCACACCATGCAAGACCTGGAGCGTTCCTACGACATCACGCTGGAAGCGCTGGGCGACGCGCTCGACCTCAAGGACGCCGAAACCGAAGGCCACTCCAAGCGCGTGACCGCCTTCACCATGGCCATGGCGCGGTCCATAGGGTTGCCCCAAGATAAGATCCGGGTCATCGCGCGCGGCGCTTTCCTGCATGACATTGGCAAGATGAAGATCCCGGATGCCATCCTGCGCAAGCCCGGCGCCCTCACCCAGGAAGAGATCGCGCTCATGCAGGAGCACTGCTATTGGGGCTACCAGATGCTGCGCAAGATACCTTTTCTCACCGAGGCGGCCGAAATCGTTTATGCCCACCAGGAAAAATGGGACGGCACCGGCTATCCGCGCGGGCTGAAGGGGAACGAGATTCCGCTCGGCGCCCGCCTGTTCTCCGTCGCCGACACGCTGGATGCCATCATGTCCGACCGGCCGTATCGCGCCGCGCAGACCTTTACCGCCGCGAAAGAGGAAATCGTGCGCTGGTCGGGACGGCAGTTCGATCCCGAGGTGGTGAAAGCCTTCCTCACCATTCCCGATACCATTTGGGACGACCTGCGCAAGGAAATTGGTCGCACCATCGACCGCATCACCTACTCGCAGAAGGTGGCTACGAAAGCGTAGGGGCGGGACTTAACGCGCACGCGGCGCGGGGCCGCGCGTTCTCCTTCTCCTTGCCGGTATTGGACGCCGGATGCAACCGCAAAGCTTCCAAATGCCTCATTCTTGACGCTACTTTTTTCGCTCCCGGGCCGCATCCCCACGCCGGATTTTGGGTTTATGTAAATCGAACGTGCAAGAGGGTGCGAATCACGAATAAAAGAGGTTCTTATGAAAAGGACGGCCCTGTGGACCGCTGTCTTGGCTCTGGTGCTCGCGGGTTTGCCGCTCTGGGCACAGTACACCAGCCAGGATCAGAATTCCGGGTACGGCAACAACCCGTACCCAAATTCAACTTACGCGAACAACGCGATTCCCGAAGGGACGCGCTTCGTCGTCAGGCTGGATGACACACTCGACACGACAAAGCTGAAGCCGGGAAAGAGGTTCACCGCCAAGCTGGGCGAGGATCTCACCGCCCCCGACGGCTCCACGATTCCCTACGGGAAGAAGATTCACGGGCACGTCAGCTCCATCAACCGCGGCCTGCACGGCAGCATGCTGCTCAGCTTCGACGAGATCGAAACACGTCACGGTTGGCGTCCGCTGGCGGCAACCGTCAGCGATGTTCCCGGCGAGCATGGGGCGAAGGCTAACGGCGAGGAAGGCGAAGTCGAAAAGAAGGGTACCAGCAAAAAGCGCGTGATTGAAGGCACTGTGGCCGGCGCTGCCGTCGGCGCGGCAGCCGGAGCGGTGGCTGCCGGACCGCATGGCGCGATCATCGGCGCCGCTGCCGGTGGTGCGCTCGGTGGAACCGCGGGCCTGCTCACCGATCGCGACCTGAGGCTCAACAAGGGCCAGCAGCTCGAGTTGCGGCTCGACCGCCAGCTGCAGGTCCCTCGCTAATATTTCCCCTGAGGTCCGGCCGCTGCCCCGGGGTCACACGCGGCAAGCAGGACCCTGCCCTGCGGTAGTTAGTTGGTAGTCGGTAGCAGACAGCGCTACCAGCTACTTGCTACCGGCTGCCAGCCCGAGTTGCTCCGCTCACACCGAGATACTGCAAGCTTCCTGAGCTTCCGCGTTCTATGATCGGAGATCGAGGACGAGTCACCATGAAACCGGCTTCGTCAGTTCTTCTGGCGCTCACGCTCTTGGCGTGCGCCGCCGCTCAGAACATGCCCTCCGTGACGGCGCAGCCCAACACGGTTTACGTAAGCGCCGAGGGCAAGTTCGAATCGGCGCCCGACACCGCGCTCATTCAGTTCAACATCTCCGCCCAGGAAAACTCGGCGCGCGCCGCCTATGATCGCGCCGCACAGGAAAGCGAGCAGGTCCGCCAGATCTTGAGAAGCAATGGAGTGGACCCCAAGTCGGCGGAGATCGGATTCTTCTCGCTGCAGCCGGTATACGACTGGAAAGACCCCAAGCGCCGCGTCATCGGCTTCCGCGTCAGCAACAGCGTCAGCCTGAAGCTGAAGGATTTCGCCAAGGTGGGGCCGATCGTGCAGCAGCTCGGGGCGGAGGAATTCAATGAAAACGTCAACCTCGGCTACACGCTCCAAGACATTGACGCCGCCAAGCTGCGCGCCGTGGAAGACGCCTTCCAGCGCGCGCGTGCGGAGGCCGCAGCGGCGGCCAAGGCTGGCGACCGCGCGCTCGGCGAGTTGAGTTACGCCTCCGTGGACACGTTCGAGCCGATCATCCGCTCCATGGGTGTAGCCATGCAAGCACGCGCGATGGCCGGGCAAGCACAACAGGTCGCGGCCCCGACAGAAGTATTCTCGGCGCAGAAAATCACGGTAACGGCGAGGGTGAGCGCGGCATTTGCTCTGAAGTAAGAATTATGAAATCAGCTGACTTCTTAATTCTTACTCTTCCCGCTCGCAAACAGCTTTGAAAATATTCCACCAGCCTTTGCCTCCGGCAGGTTCAACTGCGACAGGATGGGTGTGATACCGGCCTCGCCCAGCGGCGGCGCGTCCTTACGTAGGCGAATCATCTCCAGAAACGACGTGTAGCGGTCAAGGCAGCGGAAGCAGTCGCGGATATGCTGCTCGGCCAACTCGCGTTCGCGCCACGACAACTGCCCGTTCACCAGGTTGTTGAAGGTCTTCAGCGGCAGGCAGGCGTCGCCGCCGGTTTTCTCCGCTTCCGCGATCAGCACGCGCGCCGAGATGTTGTAGGCGTCGGCGGTGGCGGAGGGCAGCGCCTGCTGCAGCCGCTCGTGCGCGATCACCTTGGCAGCTTGCGCTGTGGCTTCGCTGTTCATGATCATGGCGCCGATGCGCCCCGCGTCGTAGCCCTTGATGAACAACCACAGCACCTCGCGCTCCACTACCGGCAGGTCCTTCATGATCGAGCGCACCTGCTCCAGCGAGAGCTCCGGCGCCGGCACGCGTGCCACCTCGCGTCCGTAAGCGAAGACCAGCTCGCGGAAGGTCATCATGAATTCGCGCTCATTCTGGAACTTGAGCTGGCCGAACCAGGCATTGTCATTGGCACGGGCGCGCTGAAACACCGCCGTGACGTGCGTCTCGATCTCCGGCGCCAGCATGGGGAAGTAATGGTTCAGCAGCGTGCGCGCCAGGGGAGCGTAGTCGCGGACGAACTCCTGCCATCCCAGGCGCTCGCCCCGGGCGCAATCCTCGGCCATGGAAAAGATGGTGCGAACAGCCACGGCTGGAGTCTAGCAAACGGCTCGGATAGCTGCGACCGACGCGGGTCGAATGGAATTCTTGCCGAGGTGAACGGCGGTGGGTGGGAGTCGGTAGTTCGTAGTCGGTAATCCGGGCGTTCCGATCACCGACTACCGACTACGTTCTACCTGATCTTATTTCCGTCGAGCGACAACGGCCGCTCCAGCACGAGCTGTACGCTGGTTCCGGGCGGCAGATTGATGTCAGGTCCGCGCGTAAACAGCACGTACGCCAACCCGGCGGCTGCGCCGGCCGCACCGCCGATGCCCGCGCCCTTGACGCTCCGTCCTGCGATGGACCCCACGCCGGCGCCGGCCCCTGCCGTCTTGGCGACGGTTCCCGCGTCCTTCCCCTTGGTCCCTTCCTGCTGGATGGTGCCCTCCCTGTCCTTGATCCGTTGCTGATCGGCGCCGGGCACATTTTCCACTCCGCCGGGCAGCATCACCGTATAGCCGTTGTGGTAGATCATGGTGGTGAAGTGCATCAGGAACTCGGCGCGGCCCTTCACCCGTCCCGGGCGCTTGATGTCGGTAATCCGGCCCTGGACGTAGGTGCCGGCGGGAATGATGATGCGGTCGTTGGCCGTGACCGGAAACACCGTCTCGGCGTACACTGCGTCGCCGATTTTCGCGCTCTTGGTGGAAATCCCCTGCGCCAGCTTGACTGGAATCTGCGTGCCGGCCGGGACGGTGATGGTGGCATCGTGGCGCGAGCCGGCCGGACTCGATTCGCGCACGTCCTCCGCCTGCTGCGCTGCCGCCATTACACTCAGCAGCATAACGACAATCGCCCAACGCATAGAAGTGCCTCCGAACGCGCCTACGAATTAGAACACGCGGAAGAGGAAATTGTTTCTCGTGCGTCTATCGTTCCATCGGCCTTTCGGTCATTCGGTTTCGATCTGCCGACCGACCGAGAGACCGACCGACCCCCTTCAATACAGCAAATACTCCCTCCTGATCTCGACAAACCGCTCCAGCTCCTCGCGCCAGTCGTCGGCGATGTTGCGCGGGTCCGTGCCGACAGCAATCGCGTCCATGGCCCGCCGGTTGTTGACCAGCAAAATCATCTGGCGCATGTCAAATTCGTTGGGGTACAACTTGCGCAACGCCGACGCCAGCTCAATGCCCAGCTCCGGCGCGTCCAGCGTGTTGCGGTTGAGCAGCACGAGGTTGACGCCGCCGAGTCTCTGTCCGGCGAACTTCGCACCCGCGGTGGGCGTGAAATTGATTGGGACAAAGCGCACGCCCTGGATCCCGCGCGCGTTCAGGTAGTCGGCCAACTCCTTCGCTTTGATCCACGGCGCGCCCACGACTTCGAACGGCGTATCCGTTCCGCGCCCCACCGAAACATTCGTGCCCTCGATCAAAGCCACGCCGGGATAGAGCGTCGCTTCGGTCAGATTGCGCAGGTTGGGCGATGGGCTTGTCCACACCAGCCCGGTCGAATCGAACCAGTCGCCGCGAATCCAGCCTTCCATCGGAATCACGGTGAGGCGCGCGCCGAGGTGTCGCTCGGCGTTGAACATCTTCGCGAGTTCGCCGACAGTCATGCCGTGCCGCGGCGGTTCCGGCATGTAGTTGACGAAGCTCTCCTGCCCCGGCTCCGACACCGGCCCTTGCACGTAGCTGCCGGTGATGGGATTCGGGCGGTCGAGCACCACTACTTCAGTTCCTGCCTTCGCCGCGGCCTCCAACAAATATCCCAGCGTGGTCTCGTAGGTGTAGAAACGCGCGCCAGCGTCCTGAATATCGAACACCACGGCGTCGAGATTGCGCAGGACGTCCAGCGGCGGCCGGCGTTTCGCATCCGAGTCGCCATAGACGCTGTACACCGGCACGCCGGTCGCCGCGTCCACCGTGTTGCCGACCGCAGTCGTGTCCAGCGCGCCGGTGACGCCGTGCTCGGGGCTGAAAATCGCCATGAGCTTCGTGCCCTCCACATGCGCCAACACGTCAATCGTCCGCCGGCCCTGGCCGTCCACGCCGGTCTGATTCGTGAGTAGCCCAATGCGCCGCACCTTGCCGGGCTCGGCCGCGCGCAGCCGGTCGAAGTTGTGCGCTTCAAGCACGTCAATTCCGGTCTTCACCTGCCCGTTGCGCACGTTGACGCGCCGTGAGGCCGCGAAGCTGTCGTTGTACCCGGTAATGCGCGCCAGACGCATGCTCTCTTCTTCGCTCGGGGACAGCTTCAGCGCCGCCGTGACCGCGGTCGCCGTGCGGTTGCGCAGCGACACCATGGCGCCGTTTTGCCCACGCGGATGCACCGCGTTGGAAAGGATCATGATGTAGGTCCGCGTCACCGGATCGATCCACAGCGAAGTGCCGGTAAAGCCCGTGTGGCCGAACGATCCCACCGGCAACAGGTCACCGCGGTTGCTGGAGAACGACGTATCAATGTCCCATCCGAAGCCGCGCACAGACGTGGCGTTGGGCGGCTGCTGCGGGGTGGTCATTTTCTCGACCATCAGCGGCGACAGCACTGGTCCCCCACCGTCGAGCATGGCCTGCGCGAACTTGGAGAGATCGTCAGCGGTCGAGAACACGCCCGCATGTCCCGCGACTCCGCCCATCCGCCGCGCCGTCGGATCGTGCACCACACCGCGCAGCATCTGGCCGCGCTCGTCATATTCCGTGGGCGCAATTCGCGGCCGCCACGATGGCGGCGGCAGAAACGCGGTGTGCTCCATCTGCAGCGGCTGAAAAATGTGCAGCTTCGCATATTGATCCAGCGGCAGGCCCGACACGCGCTCCACGAGGAACCCGAGCACCTCGTAATTCACGTCGCTGTAGAAGAACCGCGAGCCCGGCGCATACACCGGCGTGGTGTCCATCGCCATGCGATACGCCGTATCCCGCCCGCGCCACGGCTGCTTGAGATCGAGATCGTCGGGCAGGCCGGAATAGTGCGTCAGTAACTGCCGCACCGTGATCTCGTCCTTGCCCTTCGCGCCGAATTCCGGGATGTAATGCGCCACCGGATCGTTCAGCCGCACCTGCCCGTACTGCACCAGGCGCATCACCGATACCGCGGTCACCAGGCACTTGGTGAGCGACGCCATGTCGAAGATCGTGTCCAGCGTCATTGCCTCGCGCCGCGGCTCCAGGCTGCGATGGCCGTAAGCTTTGCGGAACACCACCTTGCCGTCGTGACCCACCAGCACCACTGCGCCGGGAATGCGATGTTGCGCGACGGCCGCGCTGAAGATGGAATCGACGGCGGTGAAGCGTTCGTCCGTCGTGGGGGACGGCTTTGGCTTGCTCGCCGTAGCTTTGCGTGCCGCCTGGCGCGCGCTTTTCTGCGCGCTGGTGGGGATGGCCGGCGCAAAGATGAAAATGAGCGCCAAAAAGGCGGATAGCGAGCTGCGATGGGCTTTCATGCAGGGCACAGGATTTCATCGCGAATTTACAGGAGTTCGCCGCGACAGTACAGTGATGAGCGTCGATCTTGCTCCCAGTGAACCTCAAATCCAACCTCGCCGCCCAGGACCGGCGCTTCGCCCGCGCGTTCCGCCTGGTGCACGATGCCATCGCCGCGCGTGCCTTCCCCGGTTGCTCGCTTGCCGTCGTGCATCGCGGCGAACTGGTCGCGTGCCGGGGCGTGGGCCGCTTCGCCTACGAGCCACAGGCGCCCGAAGTCGCTGCCGACACGATCTTTGACGTCGCCTCGCTCACCAAAATGGTCGCCACTACGACGATGGCGATGATCCTCTACGAGCGCGGCCTGCTTGATCTCGACCTGCCGGTGCAATCCGTGGTCCGCGAATTCGCCGGCAAGGATAACGACGCGCGTCGCCAAGATGTCACCATCCGCTCATTGCTGGCGCACAACTCGGGCCTGCCGACGTATGTGCGCCTGTACGAAACATGGCGCACGCGCGATGAGCTTGCCCTTGCCGCCTGCCGCACTCCTCTGGAGGCCGCGCCCGGAGAACGCACCGCGTACAGCGACATCGGCTTCATCGTGCTCGGTGAGGCCCTGGCGCGCCTGGCCGACGACCCGCTCGACTCCTTCTGCCGCCGCGAAATCTTCGGCCCGCTCGGAATGTCCCGTTCTTGCTTCAATCCGCCGGCAGAATTGCGTCCGCTGATTCCGCCCACCGAAGACGACCGGAGGTTTCGCCAGCGCATCATGCAAGGCGAGGTCCACGACGAAAACGCTTTCGTGATGGGCGGAGTCGCCGGACATGCCGGTCTGTTCTCCAGCGCGCCCAACCTCGCCTGCTTCGCTGCAGCCATGCTGCGCGGCGGCGTCATCGTGCGCGCGCAAACGCTTGCCGTATTCGCACAGCCGCACCTCGCAAAGGCCGGCAGTCCGCGGGCTCTCGGTTTCGACCTGCCCTCCGTGCCCTCGCAGTCCGGGCGCTACTTCTTCCCGCGCGCACTCGGCCATCTCGGCTTCACCGGTACTTCCCTGTGGCTCGATCCGGATCGCGACCTCGCCGTCATTCTTCTCACCAATCGCACTTGGCCCGATCGCAGCGCGCAGGAGATCAAGCGCGTGCGTCCGCTGGTGCATGATGCGATCGTCGAAGCGCTGACATCGTAGTCGGTAGGCCGGAAATCTGGGTCGCGCTATCACCACTCGTAATCACAACTGCTAAACTCTCTTCCAATGCTCGACCGCGAACACTTGCGCGACCTCCGCACCGAAGCCCAGAATCCCGCATCGGCGGAACTGGATACCAAGTCGGCGCTGGAGATCGCGAGCATCATCAATGCCGAGGACGCCAAGGTCGCCGACGCGGTTGCGCGCGCGCTGCCTCAAATCGCGCAGGCGATTGATGTCGTCGCCGAAGCGATCGGCAATAGCGGGCGGCTGATCTATGTTGGCGCCGGCACCAGCGGTCGGATCGCCGCGCTCGATGCCGCCGAGTGCCCGCCCACCTTCAACACCGATCCGCAGACGGTGCAGTTCGTGATCGCCGGCGGCGTCGAAGCCTTGTCGCGCGATGTCGAAGCCGACGAGGACTCCGCCGAATCGGGCCGCCACGACCTGGCCCGCCGCAAGCCGGGCCCTCAGGACGTGGTCGCCGGGATCGCCGCCAGTGGCCGCACTCCCTACACCGTCGCCGCTGTTGAATACGCGCGCAGCCAGGGCGCAAGGACCATTGCCATCACCTGCAATCCCGGCACGCCGCTGGCTCGCACCGCCGATATCGGGATCATCGTCGACGTAGGCCCCGAGGTGCTCACCGGTTCCACCCGCATGAAGGCCGGCACGGCACAGAAGATGGTCTGCAACATGATCACCACCGGCGCCATGGCACGCGCGGGTTACGTGTATGGCAACCTGATGGTGAACGTGGACGCGAAGAACCAGAAGCTGCTCGCGCGCGCCGTCGGCATCCTGGAACAGGCCTCCGCTGTGGACCGCGAACGCGCCGCGACCGCGCTCCAAGAGGCTGGCAACAGCGTGCCGGTGGCGCTGATCATGCTGAAGGCAGGTGTCAGCAAGCCGGACGCGCAGCGCCACCTCGAACTAGCCGGTGGTAACGTGCGCAGGGCGATCGAGTCCGCGCAGCCGCTGAGCGCGCGGCGAAGTTCGCGGAAGACTTAACCGTCGGCTGGAGGGAGTGCGAATCCAAAGAAGAGTCTGCGTAAACCCAAACGCACAAAGCCGCCCAAACGGGCGCGGCGGTCTCTGCTCGCGCAACTGATCGCGCGGATCACGAAGTCGAACCGTCACAAGCAAACCGACTGGGGACCTCCGGTCGGCAACGAGCAGTGGTAAAGCGACTTTCGCAGCGAACTTCCGCACACAAGTACAATGTCAACTGAGGTTCGTGGCTGATCCAAGCGTGTGCTCGTGCGACACTAACCACCGGCCACTGCTTTATGGACAAGTTCGTCATTCGCGGCGGCAATCCCCTGCTCGGCACCGTTCGCATCAGCGGCGCCAAGAACGCCGCCCTGCCCGCGATGGCGGCGGCGCTGCTCACCGACGAGCCGGTCATCCTGGAGAATATCCCGCAGGTGCGCGACATCGAAACCACGCGCCGGCTGCTGGCCAGCATGGGCGCCGAGGTCGAACTCGGCTACGGCCGCGCTCACCATCGCACCACCATCTCTTGCGCGAAACTCGAACATCCCGAAGCCACCTACGAGTTGGTGAAGACCATGCGCGCCTCCACGCTGGTGCTCGGGCCGCTGGTCGCGCGCTGCGGCATGGCGAAGGTCTCGTTGCCCGGCGGATGCGCCATCGGTGCGCGCCCCATTGACCTGCACATCAAGGGCCTGGAACGGCTGGGCGCGACCATCACCACCGAACACGGTTACGTGGTGGCGCGCGCCGAGCGGCTGCGGGGCGGGCATGTCGTGTTCGACAAGATCACAGTCACCGGCACCGAAGACTTGCTCATGGCCGCCGTGCTCGCCGACGGCGAAACCCTGATGGAGAACTGCGCGCGCGAGCCTGAGGTCGCCGACCTAGCCGCGCTGCTGGTCAAGATGGGCGCCAACATCGAAGGAGCGGGCAGTTCGACCATCCGCGTGCACGGCGTCGCCAAGCTGGGCGGCGCGCGCCACCGCATTATTCCCGACCGCATCGAAGCCGGCACCTACATCATTGCCGCCGCGCTCACCGGCGGTGACCTCAATGTCGCCGACTGCAATCCCGCCCACCTGACCGCGCTCCTGCAGAAGCTGGAGGAGACGGGCGTGAAGGTGCGGCACAATGCCGAGTCGGTGCGGGTGATGAGCGAAGGCGGAATCATGCCGGCTGACGTCAACACCGAGGAATATCCCGGATTCGCCACCGACATGCAGGCGCAGTACATGGCGCTGGCCACGCAGGCCGATGGCACCTCGATCATCACCGAGAACATCTTCGAGAACCGCTTCATGCACGCGCAGGAACTGGTGCGCATGGGCGCCAACATCAGGATTGAAGGCCGCCGGGCGATCGTGCGCGGCAAGACGCCGCTCAGCGCCGCCGCCGTGCTTGCCTCCGACCTGCGCGCCTCCGCCTCGCTGGTGCTGGCCGCGCTTGTCGCCGACGGGGAGACCATCATTGACCGCGTCTACCACATTGACCGCGGCTACGAGCGCATCGAAGAGAAACTGCGCGGCGTCGGCGGGGAGATACGCCGCATCGGCGAAATGTTTCCCAAGCGCGCGACTGTTCCCGCCGCACAGGGTTGAAGAAGAAGTTTCAGTTTCAGGTCTCGGTTACAGCACGTTGCAGGTTTCGGTGTGGGCTTCGTATCTGATTCACCGCTGCCATGCCCAGAAGAGTTCTAGCCGCAGGGATTGTGCTTTGGCTCACCGTTGCGCTGGTGCACGCGCAGGGCCTGGGAGCGCAACCCTACGGCCAGGCGCGTGGATTCGATCCCAACGCGCCCACGCACGACGTCAGCGGGAGCGTGATCAACACCGCGACCGGCGAGCCCATCCCGCGCGCGCTGGTGCAGATGTTCGGTCCATCTCAGCGTTCCGACTTCACCGACTCGCAGGGCAGCTTCCGCTTTGAAGGCGTGCCTGAAGGCCAGGCCATGTTCACGGCGCGCAAGCCTGGGTTCTTCAACTCCGATGAACTCGCGCGCGGCGGTGGGCGTCCGCGCTCGGCGGTAAAAATCACGTCGGGCATGAGCCCGATCATGCTGCCACTTACGCCGGAAGGAATTATCACCGGCACGATCACGGGCGATGACGGCGAGCCGCTGGAAGGCGTGCGGGTGCGACTGAAGCACCAAGTCGTAAACAACGGCCGCAAGCGGTGGGAGGAGAGGCAGCAAGCAACCAGCAACGAGGACGGGGAATTCCGCGTCGCCAACCTGGTTCCGGGAACGTACAACCTGTTCGCGGAAGCGCAGCGTCCGGCGACACCGCGGGCAGCCAGCGAACCCAGGCTCGGCTACGCGCCGGCGTATTATCCGGGCGCGCCCGATGCTTCCTCCGCCGCTCCCATCGAGGTGCGCGGCGGGCAGACCGTGCAACTGGACTTCCACCTGCGCACGCAGCCGGTGTTCGATGTGAGCGGGCTGGTCACCGGCATCGCGCCGGGCCAGCGGGGCGTAAACGTGCAGTTCATGAACCACTCCGGCGATTCGATCTCGGCCAATGTGCACTTCAACCCCAGCGAGGGAACGTTCAGCGCCAAGCTGCCGGCGGGCACCTACACGGTGCGAGCTTCGTCGTTCGAACCGCCGCGCCATAGCTTAAGCGCAACCGCGACCATCACGGTGGCGGCCGACGTCAGCGGCCTCCGACTGCCGCTGCAGCCCGGCGCCTCGATTCCCATCGTAGTCAGGACAGATTTCACCAAACAGCAGAGTTCGCCCAATCTCGGGAGCGGCAGCGCATCGCAAGATCGCGCTCCGGCGCAATACGCATCGGTGCAATTGATCGGTCTCGACAGCACGCGCATGAGTGCGTTCTCCAGCATGGAGCGCACGTCCGACAACGCATCGTACGCCTTGCAGAACGTGGAGCCAGGACACTACGCGGCGCAAATCTCGCCGCACGGACCGTGGTACGTGCAGTCGGCGACGTATGGCCAGACCGATCTGCTGCGTGAGGACATGGTAGTCACTCCAGGCGACGCGCGTCCGATCGAGATTACCTTGCGCGACGACGGTGGTTCGATCACCGGGTCCGTCATGTCGGACAACGCCGCGGCAACGGCGATGGTGCTGGCTGTGCCGGAACGCCGATCAACACCGCCGCAGCCGCACTTTGCGTCGGAGACCGGATTCACCATCAACATGCTCGCGCCGGGAGATTACCTGCTGTTCGCCTTCGACAGCACGGACGGCCTGGAATACACGAATCGCGACGCGCTGGAGCCGTACGCGTCGCGGGCGACGCGCGTCAGCGTGTCCAACAACAGCAGCGCCAACGTCACGCTCACGCTGACCAAGCGAGGCGCGCCATGAAGATGCTGCAACGGTTCGCGTTCGCACTCCTTTGTGCTCTCGCGCTTCCGCTGGCGGCGCAGCAGCGCAACCCTGCAGCCGCCGGCGGATATCAGATCAGCGGCGTGGCCATCAACGCGACCAGCAATTTGCCGGTCGCACAGGCGCATGTGACGATCGCCTTGTCCGGCGGCAGCTTCAGCCGAACCGTGATGACCGGCGCGGATGGACGGTTCGCCTTCGACCACCTGCGCGCCGGAAAGTACGCATTGGCAGCAGAGCGCCGCGGGTTTGCGTCGCAGGGTTACGAGCAGCACGAAGGGCGCTTCTCTACCGCCATCGTGGTCGGTCCCGAACTCGATGGCACCAATCTCGTTTTCCGCCTTGCGCCGGATGCATCGTTCACCGGGCGCGTTACCGACGACGGCAATGAGCCGGTGCGCAACGCGCGCGTCATGCTGGTCCACGAGCTCATGGTCGAAGGACGGATGAGCAAGCGCGTCGTGGGAAATACCTCGACCGACGATCAGGGCCGCTACCACTTCGCGCATCTCAAGCCGGGCGCGTATTACATCGCGGTGTCGGCGCGGCCGTGGTACGCCCAGCCCCTATTCATGGGCCGAATGGGCTTCCGCGACGGCGGCGTTGTTGGCTTTGGCGGCGGAAGCGCCGACGCGCCAGCCAATCCGGCGCTCGACGTTGCCTATCCGCTGACGTTTTATCCCGACGTGACCGATGCGGCGTCGGCGAGCGCGATCACGCTGCAAGCCGGCGACCGCGCCTCGGCCGACATCATGCTGCGCGCGGTTCCCGCGCTGCATGTGCGCATCAACAACGCAGCGGGACAACAAAAGGGAGAGGAACAGCGGCAATTCGTCAATGCAACGCTGGTACAAACCATGTTTGACGGCATCGAAGTTCCGATGCCGGCCATGACTCGCCCCATGGGCGGAAACGTAAGCATGCTTTCCGGCCTTGCGCCTGGACATTACCTGCTGCGCGTCACGCCGAATGCTCGCAGGTTCCCGCGCATGGCACAGCGAGTAAGCGACGAGCAAGATCAGCCAGAGCAGGAGCAGCTTGCGCGCGTGCGCGAAGTGGACCTGGTCTCGGACACGGAACTGGACGCGAGCGAGATGGCGCCGACGACGATGGTCAGCGGAACGGTGCGGCTGGCGAATGGGAAGGCTCCGTCGAAACCGCCAATGATCGAATTGCGGCGAGGCGCAATGCGGCGGGCGTTCAGCGCGCTTGCCAACGCGAATGGTGAGTTCGCGTTTCCGCAGGGATTCGCCGCGGGAACTTATGAAATCATGACGAGCAGCAGCGATGACCTGTTCATCGGCAGCGTGACGGCAACCGGCGCGAAGATGGCTGGACGCACGCTGCAGATCGGCAGTTCGGATGCAGTGAAGCTGAACATCATGGTGAGCGCGGGAGCGGGCAAGATCGAGGGCGTTGCGCTACGCGACGGAAAGCCACAGTCGGGAGCGATGATCCTGCTGGTGCCACAGGATCCAGAAAACAATCTGCCGCTGTTTCGCCGCGATCAGAGCGACAGCGATGGCTCGTTCACACTGGCAACCGTTCTGCCTGGGCGATACACGTTGCTGGCGCTGGAAAAGGGATGGGATTTGCAGTGGGGCGATGCTGCGGTGCTGAAGCCGTTTTTGGCGAATGGCGAAACGCTGGTGGTGCCGGCAAAAGGCAAGAACGAGGTACGCGTGACGGTGCAGTAAGAAAAATGGAAGCCAGAAGTAAGTGGTCAGGGAAAGTTAGATCTTACTCTTACTTCTTACTTCAGTAGTTCTTGTACGGGGTCTGGGGCTCGGGCTGGTCCGGCTCGGTGATGGTTTTCCAGTTCTCCATCTGGTCACGAGTGGCGCGCTCGGGCTGGTCGGGAGGATGGCCGCGGCGCACGGTGACGGTGGTACCGCCCCGGCAGGTGATGGTGCCGGGGATGTTGGGGTCGACACTGGATAGTTGAACGTTGCCGGAGATGCAGATGAACTTGGTGAGGTTGGGGTCGGTGGCGTCGACGCCGAAGTCGGTGCCGATGACACCGGCGATAGCGGTAGGAGTGCGGAGCTCGAATTTGCCTCCGGCGCGGGTGATCTTAGAGACCTGAGCGCGCAGTTTTCCGTAGTTGAGTTCGAGCGAGGTCTGGCGAGAGGCGGCGTCGTGGCTCACGATGCGAAGCTGCGACTTCACGCCAATGGAAAGCACCGACTGGTCGAGGAGCTTGATGCGGACGCGGCCCTGGTCGTCGGTGCGGAGAAGGTCGTTGAGTTGGACCTCGGCACCGCGGGAGGCGTCCATGACGGCGCCGGCGCGCTCGATGCGGGCGGCGGGCAGCAGGGCGGAAACGCTGCCGGCGCGGGTGTCGGCGAAGCAGGTAGTGGTCAGCAGCAGTGCAAGCAAGAGGTGGCGCATACCGGGAGAGTGTAGCGGGATTGGGGAATTTTGTAATTTGGTAATTTGAGTGATGAGCGGTTGACGGCCCTGGTCGGGGACGAGCGAACGCAAGGTCCCTCGACTCACGCGGCAAGAAGCTTGCCGCGCTGCTCAGGATGACATCTCATTAAATTTGGTTCGTGCGCAAAGGAAAGCGCGATCGAGGGCGAGCGCGCTCCAACTCACGGTGTTTGCAATACAACACACGCGCGGGCGCGTGTGCCGCAAGGCTCTCTTGAGCTTAGGCCGGCTTGGGAAATGGTGTAGCCGTGAAGCAGTCCCTCAGCGGCTAAAGCCGGATAATTTTCCGGGCCTCAACGGCACGGCTGAAGCCGTGCCCCTCCTCGGCGGTTACAGCAATTCCTAAACGGCTCTAGTGTCGGCCGCCGCGGTCGCCGCCGCGACCACCACGCCCACCACGGCCGCCGCCGTCATGGCCACGGCCGCCACGGCTACCCCCGCCGCCGGGTCGCCGACCGCCGCCACCGCCGCCGGGCCGGCGGCCGCTGCCGCTGCCTTCAGAGCGTCCACCAACGCTGGGGGCTTCGGCGCGATTGAAGTTGGGCTCGTGCTCGTGCTCGGCTGCGGGTTCCTCGACGAAGTCGCCGCCGCCCTCGAAGGTCACCGGACCAGTGCCGCCTTCGAGGCTGGGTTCGCCGCCGCCCATCTTGGCGCGCTGCTCCCTGAGGATGGCCTTGCGCGACAGACGGATGCGATTGCCTTCGACCGACAGCACTTTCACCAAGACCTGGTCGCCTTCCTTCAACTCGTCGCGAACGTCCTTGATGCGATGTTCGGCGACTTCGCTGATGTGAAGCAGGCCGTCAGTGCCGGGCAGGATTTCGACGAAGGCACCGAAGTCGGCGAGTCGAACGACCTTGCCGAGGTAGGTCTTGCCGATTTCCGCGGTGGCGGTGATGTCGCCGATCATCTGCAGGGCTTTGGCAGCCGATTCCTGGTCGCTGGAGGCGACGTTGACGCGTCCGCTATCCTCGACATCAATCTTGACGCCGGTGGCCTCGATGATGCCGCGGATGACCTTGCCGCCGGGCCCGATGAGGTCGCGAATCTTGTCGGTCGGGATTTGCAGGGTGTAGAAGCGGGGCGCGAACTCGGAGACGGCGGCGCGCGGCTCGGGCAACGCCTGATTCATGTGCTCCAGGATGTGCAAGCGGCCGCGATTGGCCTGCTGCAGGGCCTCGCGCATGATCTGCGGGGTGATGCCCATGACCTTAATGTCCATCTGCAAGGCGGTAATGCCCTGCGCGGTACCGGCGACCTTGAAATCCATGTCGCCATAATGGTCTTCGGCGCCGGCGATGTCGGTAAGGATGGCGTAATCGTCGCCTTCCTTGACCAGACCCATGGCGACGCCCGCCACCGGCGCCTTGAGCGGAACGCCAGCGTCCATCAGCGAGAGCGAGGCACCGCAGACGGTGGCCATGGAGGAGGAACCGTTGGACTCCAGGATGTCGGAGACCACGCGCATGGCGTAGGGCCAGTCGGTTTCGGCGGGGAGAACGGCCGCGATGGAGCGCTCGGCGAGGGCACCGTGGCCGATCTCGCGGCGTCCAGCGCCACGCAAAAATGCCACTTCACCAACGGAAAATGGCGGAAAGTTATAGTGCAACATGAAGCGCTTCTTAGCTTCGCCTTCGAACAGTTCCAGACGCTGCATGTCGTCGGAGGTACCCAGAGTGGTGGTCACCAGTGCCTGAGTTTCGCCGCGGGTAAAGATGGCCGAACCGTGAGTGCGCGGCAAGACGCCGATTTCGATCCAGATGGGACGGACTTGGTCGAAGGCGCGGGCGTCGGGACGGCGGCGCTGACCGATCACCTGCTCGCGGAAGAGGCGCTCGCGCAGGATTTCGAAGTTGGCGGCGAGTAGCTTGCGAGCGTCTTCGTCCTCTTCGGAGATGGCTTCCTTCAACTCGGTTTTGAGCGCTTTGACCAGGGTATGGCTCTCGGCCTTGGGGTGCCTGGCGGTGTCAAGGGCGTCGGTGAGGCGAGCGCCGATGCTCTTGCGGAGCGCGGCGATGCCGGCTTCGTCCACTTGCGGAGCTTCGAAGGCGCGCTTGGGCTTGCCGGCGCGCTGAGCCAGATCGCTGATGGCAGCACAGATTTTCTTGATTTCCTTGTGCGCGAACTCGATGGCGTCGACGATGGTGTCTTCCTGGACTTCACTGGCGCCGGCTTCGATCATGACGATGCCGTCGGCACTGCCGACCACCATGAGGCGGAGCAGGCCGTCGCGCATCTCTTCGTAAGTGGGGTTGGCGATGAACTGACCGTCTTTGAGGCCGACGCGAATCGCACCAACCGGCCCGGCGAAGGGAATGTCGGAAAGCGTCAGGGCACAGGAGGCGGCATTGATGGCGGCGACGTCGGGATCGTTCTGGGTGTCGGCCGAGAGGCAGAAGGCGATGATCTGCGTCTCGCTGCGGAAGCCCTCGGGAAACAGCGGGCGAATGGGGCGGTCAATCTGGCGGCTGGTGAGGATTTCGCGCTCGCTGGGGCGGCCTTCGCGTTTGATGAAGCCGCCGGGAATCCGTCCGCCGGCGTAGGTGTACTCGCGGTAATCGACGGTGAGGGGGAAAAAGTCGATGCCCTCGCGGGGCTCCTGGTTGGCGGTGGCGGTACCGAGTACAACGTTGTCGTTCGTGCGGACGACGGCAGAGCCGTGGGCCTGCTTGGCGAGCTTGCCGGTTTCAAATGAGATGGTTTTGCCGCCGGTCAATTCGACGGTGACGGACTGTGGTTCTGGCTTCATGAGAAATTCCTTCCAAGAGGAGCGCGGGACCGGGTAGGTAGGTGAGAGCAGACCCGGCGTAGACGCAAGCGCACGCGCCAACGCGGTGAAGCGATGGTGTGGGGAGCAACGCCGGGAAGACGCAAAACGACCGAGTCACAGATATTTAGTGGGCAAACGCAGCTACTTGCGGATGCCGAGTTTGGCAATCACTTCTTTGTAGCGCTCGGTGTCGTATTTCTTGAGGTAGTCGAGCAGGCGACGCCGCTTGCTCACCAGCATCAGAAGGCCGCGCCGGGATGCGTGGTCCTTTTTGTGCGTCTTGAAGTGCTCCGTCAACTGGCCAATGCGCTCACTCAACAACGCGATCTGAACTTCGGGACTACCGGTATCGCTAGCGTGCGTGCGGTATTGGCCGATGATGGTCTGTTTATGCTCTCGGGCTAACACTGAACTGGGTGCACTCCTGTAATTTTCGCTATCTCCTTCTACGTAAAGGAGCGTACCACGCGCGGCGGAGGGCTGTAAAGCCGCGCAGGAGCGATCCTTAGCGCGCGCCGGGCGGCGTACATCCAACCCCGCAGCGGGCGAGGAGAATCACAGGTGTGGAGGCTACGAGCAGGCACGGGTCACAAGCGAAGACAACTAGAGCAGCATGTCTGGGTTGGAGAGTAAGAGAGGAGAGTGGGCTGTGTGGTGTCGGCATTGCGGTCATAACAATCCGGAGGAAAACCGTTTCTGCGGAATGTGTGGGAGGCTGCTGATATTCCAGCCGATTGCGGAGGTCGAGTCGGCGCCGGTGACTCAGCAAATGCAGGCGCCGGAGGAGCCGGAAGAAAAGGTCGCGCGACCGGAGGTCAGGCGAGAGGCGGTGGAAGCGCAGCCTGAGCCAGTTGAGGCCGGCGAGGTGGCGCCGGAACCGGCCAAGCGCAGCAATCTATGGTGGGCGGATGAATACAAGGACGAAGACCAGACGACGATCAGTGGGCCGTCGTTTCTGGGACTGGGCAGCGCGAAATCGGGCGAGCACGGATATTCGTACTTGTTTCAGGAAGACGCGGAAGAGGGGGAGCGGTCGCACAAGGCGGGTTGGGCGTTGCTGCTGGTGCTATCGGTGTTGGGCGGAGTGATGTACGCCAACTGGCATCCGATCCGGGATTATGTGCTGTCCACGGCTAACTCGCTGGCGCACCAGAAGCCGCCGAACCAAGCCGCGGACCCCGGGTCAGCGATCCCGGCCACGCCAGCAGCGCCGACCACGACGGTAGCGAGTAGCGGTGCGCAGGCGCCCCCGACGAGCACCGCCGACACCGAAGGTCAGAGCAAGGCGGCAGAGGCGCAGACCGGCGCTGCCCAGGAGGGGCTTCCAGAACGAGACCATGAGTCCGGCGCCAACAGCCCCGGCAAGCAAGCCGAAAAACAGCCAGCGGCTGCCAAGGAAAAAATCCCAGCGGACGAAACCGGGCCGCCCCCGGCCAAGAGGGAGAGCACGACACCATTGAACGAAGGCGGCGAACTCGTAAACAGCGGCGAAAAATATCTTTATGGGCGCGGCGTGGCACGGAGCTGCGGCCAGGCGATGATTTACTTCAAGGCGGCGGCGGCGAAGCGGAATCCGCAGGCGTTCAGCCATCTGGGGGCGCTGTACGCTACGGGCAGGTGCGTGCCGACAGACCGGGCGGTGGCGTACGCGTGGTTCCGGCGGGCGTACGCGGAGGAACCCAATAACCGGTATTTCGAGCAGAACCTGACCATGCTGTGGCGGGAAATGACCCCGTACGAGAGGCAAAGGGCGACGGGGAGGCAGTAGGTCGGGAGTTAGTAGTTAGCTAGGCGCGGCTGCGGCGGCGCCTTTCTTGTGCCTGTCGTGGCGAAGAACACACTCGCAACAGCCAGGGCACCGCGGCGATTTGCCTTGCGGCCTCACCCTGAGGAGGGTTGTGGAGCACATATAGCTGTGACAGGCGCGCTCCGGGGCCGTCTTGACCCCGGTTTTTCCGGCCAGAATCGGCGAACACCGAGCCTGGATTGTGCCAACATCACCCGCGAGTGTGATTCCGCTCACTGCTTCGTTGCCCATTGAGCAACACAATGGCTCCGGCAGAGGTGCATTACAGAACCCTGTCTTACCCTGTCTTCCAGACAAGCTTCCCGCGCCAATCCTGGGGTGCCTGGAACTGGGCTGTGTGAGCGTGAAAGGAGTTCTCATACTATGGCACTGAAAGAAGTACTAAGACAAAAGATCGAGGAGTTCCGCCCCCGCACTACAAAGCTCATCAAGGAACACGGCCATGTCGTTATTGATGAAGTGACCATCGAACAAACCATGGGAGGTGCGCGTGACATCCGCAGCCTGGTTACCGACATCTCCTACCTGGATCCGCAGGAAGGGATCCGCTTTCGCGGCAAGACCATTCCTGAGACTTTGGCGTTCCTTCCGAAAGCAAGAAATTCGAATTACCCCACCGTAGAAGCTTTCTGGTACTTCCTTCTGACGGGCGAGTCGCCGAACCAGGCGCAGCATCGTGAAGTTCTCGGCGAATGGAAGGTCCGCCAGATGGTTCCTTCCTACGTATGGGACGTCATCCGCGCCCTGCCCCGCGACAGCCATCCCATGGTGATGCTCTCCACCGGCATTCTGGCCATGCAGAAGGACTCCAAGTTCGCGCATTTCTACGGGTCGGGCAATTTCAACAAGATGGCGGCATGGGAATACGTCTACGAAGATGCCTTCGACATCGTGGCCCGTATCCCCATCATCGCCGCGTTCATTTACAACCTCAAGTATCGCAGCGATTTTCAGGTGGCGATCAATCGGGATCTGGATTCGGGCGCAAATTTCGCGTACATGATCGGGCAGGTCGAAGAGTACAAGGATGTTGCCCGTATGTACTTTATCCTTCACTCCGACCACGAATCCGGCAATGTTTCCGCCCATACGACGCACTTGGTGCACTCGGCCCTGTCGGATCCCTACTATGCTTATTCCGCCGGCCTCAACGGCCTTGCCGGCCCGCTCCACGGCCTTGCCAACCAGGAGGTCCTGGACTGGCTGCTGAAATTCGAGAAGAAATACTGCAAGGACGAGGAACCGACCAAGGAGTTGGTGACCCAGGCGCTGTGGGATACGCTCAAGGCCGGCCAGGTGATTCCGGGGTACGGCCACGCCGTTCTTCGCAAGACCGACCCGCGCTACATGTCGCAGCGCGAGTTCTGTCTGGCGACTCCAGGGCTCAAGGTCGATCCGCTGTTCAAACTTGTTTCCATGATCTTCGAAGTGGCGCCCGGTGTTCTGGCGCAACACGGCAAGGCCAAGAATCCTTGGCCGAACGTGGATGCCCAGTCCGGCGTCATCCAGTGGTACTACGGGCTGCACGAGTGGGACTTCTACACCGTGCTGTTCGGTGTCGGTCGCGCCCTCGGGTGCATGGCCAATATCACCTGGGACCGAGCTCTCGGAAGTCCTATCGAGCGTCCCAAGTCTGTTACCACACCGATGCTGGAGCAGTGGGCTGCGGAAGGTGGCCGCAAGCTGGGAACGGCGGCGAAAGCAGCAGCAGTTCCAGCGACTGCACTTGCCGGTGCGGGTCGATAGGACCTGGCAAAGGTCGACGCGAGGCAATTGTCGGTTGCGAGTGTCTTGTTGTTTGTGAGTTGGCGCGGACCCGGGGGCCGCGCCAATTTTCTTTCTCCGCCGCCACTTCCGCCGGAGAGCACAATGGTGACGCTCGAAGCCGGAGGCCGTCGTACCCCTACGCGAAGTTTTTCTCGAACGGCTTCAAGTTGAGATCTTACCTTATACTGCTCGCGTAACTCCGAGGCTGATGATTCGATGACTGGGCCCGACGAGGTGACATCTCCAACGCCCAAATCCCCTGCGGTTCAGCCAGGGATAAGCTGTGCCGAATTCCCACGGGATATGCTCGTTCTGCTTCGCTGCAGCCATGATGGCGGTGAGCTGGCGCCTACAGCCGAACTGCGCAGCGGCGCCTTCGGCGTGATCGACGCGCAACTCCGCTGCGTGATCTGCAAAACTGAATACCTAATCCAGGACGGAATCGCCCGCATGGTGGTGAGCGCTTTGGGAGCTGAAGGCGATCATGAGATGGCCATCCGGGATCGCGAATACGCGAACATGCCCGAAAGCTTCGTCGCGCCCCAGTTTGGCTGGCGTTCCAGCTTGTTCGATCTGCTCCAAGTACCGCAACATCTGCGTCGCCTGGAACCTCTCGACGGCTGCACCGCGGTGGACATTGGGAGCGGGGATGGCCGGTTCACAATGTTGATGGCGCAATTAGGGGCGCGAGTGCTGGCAGTGGATTTCTCGATTAACGCGCTGCGCAGGTTAAGCTCCAGGCTACCGTCCGGCGTTGCCCCGACTACATTCCCGCTTCCACGCGTGGTGCGCAGCGGCGATTTGCGCGGGCAGGTCGGGCTGGCGCAGGCCGACGCAGGCCAGTTTCATCTGGCGCCTGGCAGCTTCGACCGGGCAGTCTCAGCGACTCCGCTCGATTCACGCGACCAGCGCATGGCCATGTATCGCGTCATTGCCGATGCGTTGCGCGACGACGGCCGCTACCTTTGCTCGGTGGAGCACGATGACTTGCTGCGGCGACTCCTGGGCTTGCCGCTGGCACGCCGCTACTCAAGGGCGGGAATTTTTCTCGAACACTTCGATGCCGACACGCTACGGCGCGAAGTATCACCCTACTTCCTGAAGCTGGAGACTCGACCGATTCGGCCCGACGTTCCATTTATTTCCCATCTGCCGTTTGCCTGGCAGGTGCGTGTGTCGCTCGCATTTCAGACGTTGCCGGTACTGCGCGAATTCGGGGAAATCATGCTCCTGCTGGCCGAGCGACCGGTGCGGCCCCCGACCGAAGGCCTGCATCGCCCGGGCAACAAACTCGCCAAGACACTCTTCTCCATTTACAGCCGCGTTCGGCACCGGGAGCCCATCGTGGGCGGAGAACACGAGCGGGTCTTGTAAGTTGAGATCTGGATAGAAAGAAAAAAACCGGCCGAAGCGCGGCCGGGCTACATCCTGCAGAACAACGAATCAGTGGACTTCGAGGGCCTTGACGGAAGACTCGGATTCTTCCGCAGTGGCGGCCTCGCCGGCGGCGCGGGACTTGCCGTACTCAAAACCCTTGTCGAACGCCTTGAGGTTGAGTTCCTTGAAGGCCGGGGGAACGGAGTCGGCGACCGCCTGACGCAGCGACTCGGGCTTCACCAGGTCCGTAACCGCGGCGTAGAAGCCGACCATCACGATATTGAGCACCATTTTCTTGCCCAGCTCTTCGGCAAGCCGGGTTGCCGGACAACTGAAGACCGTGGTACCGGAGGGAAGATCGCCGACGCGGACCAGGTCCTGCTCGATGACCAAGGTGCCGCCCGGTTTCAGTTCGGGCACGAACTTGGTGTACGCCTCCTGCGACATGACGACCAGGATGTCCGGACGAGTCACGTAGGGATAAAGGACCGGCGACTCGGAGAGGATGACCTGCGCACTACAGGCGCCGCCGCGGGCCTCGGGGCCAAAGCTCTGGGTCATGGTGGCGAAGTCGCCTTCAAAGATGGAAGCGGCCTTGCCGATGACGATGGCGGAGAGGATGACGCCCTGGCCGCCGAATCCGGCAATGCGAAGCTCGGTGAGTTGCATTAGATTCCCTCCTCGCAGCACTCCGCCGCGCACTCGTCGACGTAGCGGTCGCCGAGGGCTTCCACGAACTGGTCGTGCGCCATGGCGAGGTAGTCGGAGCGGTCGCGGTCGACGAACTTGCCGACGATGATGTCGCCGTTGCGGGTCAGTCCGACCTCGCTGGTGGAAACACCGTTCTTGATCTTGCTGTGCTCTTTGTAGAACTTCATGGTGTCGAGGCCGTCGCCCATCTTGTTGCGGCGCTGGTAGAGCGTCGGGCAGGGCGAGAGGATCTCGATGAAGCAGAAACCGGGTTTCTTGAAGACCTCGGCCATGGAGCGCGCGATCTGGCGCACGTGGAACGTTGTCCAGCGCGCGACGTAGACGGCGCCGGCGGCCTCGACCAGGTGCGGCAAGTTGAAGTTCGGGTCGAAGGTGCCGTAGGGATGCGTCGAAGTAATGACGTGGCCGGGCGTGGTGGGCGCCGTCTGCCCGCCGGTCATGGCGTAGATGAGGTTGTTGACGCAAATCACCTTGATATCCATGTTGCGGCGGGCGGCATGAATCAGGTGATTGCCGCCGATGGCGGAGAGGTCGCCGTCGCCGGAATAGACCACCACGTTGAGCTTGGGATTGGCCAGCTTCAATCCGGTGGCGAACGGGATGGCGCGGCCGTGGGTGGTGTGGAAGGAATCCAGCTTGACGTAGCCGGCTACGCGGCCGGTACAGCCGATGCCGGAGACGATCGCCAGGTGCCGGAGGTCCACCCCGGAATCGAGCAGGGCGCGCGAGAAACAGTTGACGGTGGTGCCGATGCCGCAGCCCGGGCACCAGATGGTCGGCAGGCGGTCAGTGCGCAGGAACGGCAGAACGGGATTGACAGGGACGGTGCTCATTGGTTCGCCTCCACGATGGCCTTGACGATGGCCTCGGGCTGATGCACGCCGCCGCCGGCGTGCCCGACGTGAATGACTTTGGCGGCGCCGCGGGCGGCGCGTTCGACTTCGCGGACCATCTGTCCGAGGTTGAGCTCGGGGACGACAAACGCCTTCACTTTCGATGCCAGATCGCGAATGACTTTTTCGGGGAAGGGCCAGGCGATGATCAGCCGCAGCTTGCCGACCCTCAGCCCTTGCGCGCGGGCCAGGTCAATGGCGCGCTGGGCGACGCGCGAAGTGATGCCGTAGGAGACGACCACCACATCGGTGCCTTCCAAGTTGTCGGCTTCGTAGGCGACCAGGTCCTTGGCGTTGTCGATCTTGGCGCACAGGCGTTTGACGAGCTGGTCCTGGACCTTGACGGTCATGTTGGGATAGCCGCGCTCGTCGTGAGTCAAGCCGGTGACGTGGAAGTTGTAGCCCTCGCCGGCGTGCGCCATCTCGGGCACAAGCGAACCGTCGCCGTTGCACTGGTAGGGCAGATAATCGGCGGGCGATTTCTTGGTGTGCTTGCGCGGCGTGACCTCAAGTTGGTCGGCGGGGGGAATGACAACCTTCTCGGTCATGTGGCCGACAACCTCGTCCATCATCACCATGACCGGAACGCGGTATTGCTCGGAGAGGTTGAAGGCCTTGATGGTGAGGTCGAAGCACTCCTGCGGCGAGTTGGGGCAAAGGGCGATGATGCCGTAGTCGCCGTGCGAGCCCCAGCGGGCCTGCATCATATCGGCTTGCGCCGGAAGGGTGGGCAGCCCGGTGGAGGGGCCGCCGCGCTGCACGTTGACGAAGACGCAGGGCGTCTCGGTCATGGCGGCGTAGCCGATGTGCTCCATCATCAGCGAGAAGCCGGGGCCGCTGGTCACGGTGAAAGCTTTGGCGCCGCCCCAAACCGCGCCTTGCAGGCAGATGGAGGCGGCAAGCTCGTCTTCCATCTGAATGAAAGTTCCGCCCACCGTCGGAATGCGCGAGGCGAAGCGCTCGACGACCTCGGTGGAGGGCGTGATGGGATAGCCGGAGGCAAAGCGGGCGCCGGCGGCGAGGCAACCTTCGCAGCAAGCGTGGTCGCCGTCGAGGAAATGGGTGCCGGTCAGAACGCCGGTGGGATCAGCGTGCATCAGGGGCCTCCTTGTCCGCCGCGCCGGCGCCCTCGGGCGGGTGCAGGCGATATCCGAAGATGGCGAAGTCGGGACAGTACATGCCGCACAGATCGCAGCCGCTGCACTTTTCGGGAGCGACCATCTGCGGCGGGTGGTATCCCTTGGAATTGAACGCCGAGGAAAGCGCCAGGACCTTGGTGGGACAAAACTCCACGCAGAAGCCACACGCCTTGCAACGTTCGACGTGAATGGAAACGCTGCCTTTGGCCATCCGAACCTCTCTCACTGGGGACTGTGCCCGGCATCACGCGAAAAGGTGATCTGCCTTCCTAGTTGCCCGCCCGGGTGCGAGGGGCGGGCGAGCGGACCGGCCAAAGAACCCCTAAATATGCGGTCAAGACAAACGGTGTGCGATGGCACATCCTCAACCATCTGGGATTGTGCGCTTTGCATGATGCAGGCGTGTATGACGCAGGTCACAAGATAGTGTGAGGGGGGACACAGCGGCGAAATTGGCCGGACCAATTTACGAGGATGCGGCCGAGGTTTTGTATAGAATCAGGCGCGACCGAGGTGATCCATGGCGTTCGCAAACATCCGCTTCGAGAACGACGGGCCGCTGGGAATCCTGACGCTGAACCGGCCCAACCGGCGCAATGCGCTATCGCTCGACCTGATGCTGGAGGTGATTGACTGCCTGAACCGCGTGGGCGGCGACGCGTCGGTGCGCGCGGTGATCCTGGCGGCGGAAGGAAAGGTGTTTTCGTCGGGACACGACCTAAGCGAAATGGTGGGCCGGAACATCAACGATTACCGGCGCATCTTCGATGTTTGCGCGGAGATGATGATGAAGATCCAGGGCATCCCGCAGCCGGTGGTGGCCGAAGTGCAGGGGATGGCAACGGCGGCCGGCTGCCAACTGGTGGCTACGTGCGACCTGGCGATCGCGGTGGCGGAAGCGACGTTCGCCACGCCGGGAGTGAAGATCGGATTGTTCTGCACAACGCCGATGGTGGCCTTGAGCCGCGCCATCGGCCGCAAGCGCGCACTGCAGATGCTGATGACCGGCGAGCCAGTGAATTCGCATACGGCGGCGGAGTGGGGATTGATCAATGAAGTGACGACAGCGGCGGAGTTGAGGTCAAGAACCCAAGCATTGGCGCTGAAGATCGCCGGTGCGAGCCCGCTGACGCTGGCGATCGGCAAGCAGGCGTATTACACGCAGGTCGATCTCGATCAGCCGAAAGCGTACGCCTACGCGAAGGAGATCATGAGCATGAACTCGATGGCGGCAGATGCGCAGGAAGGGATCGCGGCATTTCTGGGAAAACGGGCGGCATGTTGGGCAGGGAAATAGTTACGAGTTCCGGGGCTGAAGCCCGATTTACTTCTGGGCGAGGATTCGCCGGTTGGGCCGTCGGTTCTAAAGCCCGGCGCTTCCACCGTAGTTGTAGGAAGGAATTCCTGGAACCGGAGGTTCAGGATAATTCCTGCAAGGTACGGCCTAGGCGGTCGAGGGCCTCGCGCGTCATCTCGGTTTCGCCGCCGACGCCGATGCGGAAATGGCGCGGCGCGGAGAAGAAGCTGCCGGGAACGACGCTCGCTTCGTACTTGTCGCGCAACCGGTTGAACAGCCTATCGACGTCGCCGCTGCGCAAGCGCGGAAAGGCCACGGTCCCGAACTGGGGGCGCACGACGTCCAGCTCAGCACAAGAATCGAAGAAGCGGTTCAGTAGCGCGCGGTTGGTTCCCAGCAGCGATTTTGCGCGCACTGCGATCTTCGGCAGGTTGTCGAGGGCGATGACGCTCAGCAACTCGGCGGCATGGACGGGCGTCGCGCCGAACACGTCGTTGATGCGCCAGATGCGCCGGGCCAGCTCAGGTTCGGCGAGAATCCATCCGCAACGCAATCCGCTCAGGCCGTACGCTTTGGTCAGGCTGCTGGTCACCACGAAACTTTCCGGGTCGAGATGGAAGGACGAGGGCGGCGTGCGCTCGAATGCCATGTCGAGGTAAACCTCGTCGACGAGCACGCGGGCGCCGGCGCTGCGGGCGAGATTGCCGATGAGGCGCAGCGTGTCGTTGTCGGCGAGCACGCCCGAGGGATTGTGCAAGTTGGTGATGATGATCAGGCGTGTGCGCGGGGTCAGTTGGCGCTCGATGTCGAGCGGATAGAGGCGGTAGCCATCCTCGAAGCGGCGCGCGAAATGATCGATCTCGAGGCCGAGGAAGCGCGCGGTAGTGTCGAGCAGTTCGTAACCCGGAGTTTCGATGAGCACGTGGTCGCCGGGCTCGGTGGTACAGGCGAGGGCGAGATGGTTGGCCAGCGAGGTGCCGCCATTGACGTACACGACACAGTCGGGCGCGACGTTATGCTTTGCCGCCAGACGCGTAATCAGCGGCTCGTAACCGTAGGCGGTGGGCCCGTTGATCTCCAATTGATCGAGGGTCACCGGCAGCTCGGAGAGCGGGTAGTTCATGATCCCGCTGGCCGCCAGGTTGAAGCGCGACGCCGAGTGCAGCTTGGCGAACTCCATGTAAGCCGAACATATCGTGCTGCGATTCATGTTATTCCAGTGGCACGTGGCCAGCGATCAGGGGCTGGAGTCCGGCATTTTACGGTGACGGCTGCCGCGGATGCTCCAGATGAAATACACGGGCACGCCGGCCGCCAGGATGACCATGCCGGCCAGGCTGTTGCGCGGATAACGATAAATGGTATTGGCGACCACCAGCCAGCAGGCGGCGACGAACAGCGCCGTGGTGACGGGATGACCGGGCACGCGGTAGCCGGGCGCAGCTTTGCCCGACCTACAGCTGCCAAGATCGGGCAGAGGTGGAACACCGACTGGGTCGCGGCGGCGAAAAGCAAAAATGCAGGTCGCGGTCAGGCCGAAGAAGATGAAATCCATGGAGACCACGTAGTTGAGGATCTGCTCGTAGCGGCCGGAGACGGCGATCACGACGGTCCACACGCTTTGCAGGATGATGGCCACTACCGGCACTCGGGTACGCGGGTGGATGCGGGCGACAGCGCGAAAGAAAAGGCCGTCGCCGGCCATGGCGAAATACACGCGCGGCGCGGTGAGAATGGACTGGCTGAGAAAACCGAGAGTGGAAATCGCAATACCCACCGCAATCAGCTTCTTGCCGGTTTCGCCGAGGGCAACGCGCATCACCGCTGAGGCCGGCGTCTCGGTGTGCGCCAACCCAGCGGGGCCGAGCGCACGCACGCACACGAAACTCACGCCGACATAAAGTGCAATCACGCCGCAGACGCCGAGCAGCAGCCCGCGCGGCAGGTTGCGGCGGGGATCGCGGATCTCGCCGCCGATAAAGTTGGCAGTCTGCCACCCGCCGTAGGCAAAGAGTACCGGCACCATGGCGGCGCCGAACATCGAAAACAGATGAAACGACGGCGCCTCGCCAACCACCGGGCGCAGCGTGAATTGCGAGGGCCGGCGGAGCAGAAACACACCGCAGAAAATCAGCGCGGCGATGGCGACGATCTTCATCACCATCAGCGTGCTCTGCACGGCGCTTCCCTGCTTCACGCCGAGGCAGTTAATGAGGGTCAGCACTGCGAGGGCGGCGGCGCCGACCAGCCAATCGGGAGCCGGGGCGCCGGTAAGGTCGAGCAGGTAACGCGCGAAGGTGATCGAGACCGCCGCCATGCCGCCGGTCTGGATCACCAGCAGCAGCACCCAGCCGTAAAGAAACGCGACAGCGGGATGGTAGGCCTCGCGCAGGTAGGCGTACTGGCCGCCGACGTCGGGCATGCGCGCGGCGAGTTCCGCGTAAATGAATGCGCCGGCGAGCGCGATCAGTCCGCCGACGATCCACGCACCCAGGATCAGCACCGGGGTGCGCACCTGCTGCGCAACGACGTAGGGATTGATGAAAATGCCGGCGCCAACAATGCCGCCCATGACGATCATGGAAGCGTCGAAGAGGCCCAGCTTGCGCGCGAGCGTCGGTGGCGTCGGCAGAGCAGCGGACGTTTTGGGCGCGGGAGAGGTCAAGACCGTTGTCGTTGTCGGTCATCGGTTTTCGGTGTTCACAGCCACCAGGCAGGTCGGTTCATTGTCATTGCCGTTGCCCGAACTGAAAACCGGCAACCGTAAACCCACAACCGCCTGAGTTTACCTCGGTGCGGCACAAGAGTATCGTTTCAGCCGACGAAACGGAGGTGTTTGATGGCAACGTACGTGATTCTCAGCCAACTATCCCCCGACGCATTCGACGATCCCAAAGACTTCAAGAAAATGGCCAAGACGGTGGCGGACAAGATCCGCAAGGAGTGCAAGGGAGTGGTGTGGAAGCAGAGTTACGCGCTGCTGGGGCGCTTCGACGTCGTGGACATTGTCGAAGCCGCCGATGTGCGCGAGGTGGAGCGGGCGGCGCTGATTATCCGCGCCTATGGGCACGCCAGCACGGAGACCATGCCGGCGACGCCGTGGAATACGTTCGTTGATGGGTTGTGAGCGAGTGATATTGGAAGCCGGCGAGAGTTGCGAGTCATGGTGTAACCGAAAATGGGGTAACGGCGCCGTTCATTCTACAGAGGAGAGGCCGCACGTCAAGGGATGATGTTCCGGGACCGATTCGACGCGGGCGAAACGCTGGCGGAAAAGTTGCGCGAGTACGCCGGGCGGGCCGACGTGGTCGTGCTGGCGCTGCCGCGCGGCGGTGTGCCCGTCGGCTACGAGGTGGCGCGCGCGCTGGGAGTGGCGCTGGACGTGTTCGTGGTGCGCAAGCTGGGCACGCCGGGGCAGCCGGAGCTGGCCATGGGCGCGATCGCCTCCGGCGGCGTGCGCGTGCTCAACCGCGACGTGGTGGAAGCGCTGGGGATTCCGGATTGGGCGATCGAAGAGGCCACGCAGCAGGAGCAGGCCGAACTGGAGCGGCGCGAGGGGCAATATCGCGGCGATCGTCCGCCGCTGGAGGTGCACGGCAAGACGGTGATTCTGGTGGACGATGGGCTGGCCACTGGGTCGACCATGCGGGCAGCGGCAGCGGCGCTGCGCAAGGCGGGAGCGTCGCGGATCGTGGTGGCGGTGCCGGTGGCCGCGCGCGCCACTTGCGATCAACTGCGCGAAGAAGGCAACGAGGTGTTGTGCGCCAGCACTCCGGAGCCCTTCTTCGCGGTCGGGCAATGGTACAAGGATTTCGCGCAGACCACGGACGAGGAAGTCCGAGACCTTCTGGAGCGCGCGGTGGTGAAGGGACAGTAGTAGTTTCAGGTTCGAGTTTCAGTTTCAGGTCAAACTGTGAGCGGTCTTTCGGCCTATCCGTCTCTCAGCCTTTCAGACCTTCAGCCTGTCACTTGTTGTGTCTATCGGTCAGTTCTGAATCAAACCCGAGTCTCGTGGACCGACAAACTGATTGACCGACAGCCCGACCTCTCCGCGTGTGTTTTAATACTGGGCTGTCCGATTCACTGGCGGTCACCGTGAGGAGAGAACGATGAAAGCGATTCGAGTGCGCGAGTTCGGCGGTCCGGAGGTTCTGCGACTGGAGAATGTTCCCGACCCGCTTCCCGGGCCGGGCGCAGTCCTGGTGCGCGTTCGCGCCATCGGCGTGAATCCGGTGGATACCTACATCCGCAGCGGCGCGTATGGAATCAAGCCGGCGCTGCCATACACGCCGGGCTCCGACGCGGCCGGCGAGGTGGAGAGCGTGGGCGAAGGTGTGACCAAGGTGCGCCCGGGTGATCGCGTTTACATCTACCGTTCTCTGACCGGCGCTTACGCGGAGAAGGCACTGTGTACCGAGGCACAGGTGCACGCGCTGGCGAAGAACGTCTCTTACGCGCAGGGAGGGGCGCTGGGAGTGCCGTATGTGACCGCGTATCGCGCCATGTTTCACAAAGCGAGCGCGCAGCCGGGAGAAACCGTGCTGATCCACGGAGCAAGCGGCGGAGTTGGCGTTGCGGCGGTGCAGATGGCGCGCGCGGCAGGCCTCATGGTGGTGGGGACGGCGAGCACCGACAAGGGAAAAGAGTTGGTAGCGGGCGAGGGCGCGCATCACGTGGTGGATCACAGCGCGGCGGATGCGCAGGAGCAGTTGATGAAGCTCACGGGCGGACGCGGATTCGACATCATCCTGGAGATGCTGGCCAACAAGAACCTGGCGAAGGACCTGACGATGCTGGTCATCAAAGGGCGGGTAGTGGTGGTCGGCAGCCGTGGGGCGGTGGAGATCAATCCTCGGGACATGATGGCGCGCGACGCCGTGGTGTATGGCATGACGTCGTTCAATATCTCCGACCACGACCTGGCGAGCATTCATGCAGCATTGGTTGCGGGCCTGGAGAACGGTACGCTGCGGCCGGTGGTCGGGCAGGAGTTGGCGCTGAAAGACGCGGCGCGCGCCCACCAGGCGGTGATGGAGCCGGGCGCATACGGAAAAATCGCGCTCATTCCCTGAGGTCGAACTCAGCGCGGAGGAGGGTCCATGTACTGCAACGCCTGCGGCAAAGCGATACCCGATGATGCGCGGCTGTGCCCGTATTGCGCCAAGCCCGTTCCCGGCACAGCGCCGGTGACGCATCAACTGCTGCGGCCGCGCCAGGGACGCATGATAGCGGGCGTCTGCGCCGGATTGGCACAACACTTCGGCTGGAGCCTCACGCTGCTGCGGCTGGTGTGGCTGTTGCTGTTTATTTTTGCCGGCGCCGGCGGCCTGCTCTACATCATTTTCTGGATCGTCATTCCCAACGAGTAAAGATTCTCCAACGCCTCGCGGCCATGCCGGCGCCCCGAACGGCGCGCTGCCGGCCCGCCATCGAGAGCGCGCGACCCGGGCTGACATATCGTATAGCGATACAGTTCTAACACTGCAGAATCGGGAAGCGCGCAAATTGGGACCGTCGCGCGGCATGTCGCAGGTTGACGTAACCCCACGGCGCCTGGCCGTATCACCATAAGAGCCGTGCAAAAGTCCGCCCCAGAACGCGGTCCCGAACCGGACAGGATTTACCGTGACCTGGACGGTACGCTGGTGCTTGTCGTAGAAGTCAGCAGGAATTTGTGCACCTGGGTTCCGGTCACCGTTGGCGAGGAGAGCCGGCACGTGACCCACCGCGACAACTTTCTCCGCCGCTTTACTCCGCTGAAAAAGGCAATCGAGAAAATGGCCGCCTGAGCGGATTGTGGGAATCAAATTCGGCGACCCTGATTTGATAGCTGCCGCGTACAACTCTGCACCGCAACCCTTTCGCCGAGGAAAAGACATCGGAAAGATTCGATACACGCTGGCCGCGGCTTGCTTGTTGGCGGCCGTCGCCATGTTTGCGCAGTTTGCCCAGAAAGCTCGAGCCATTATTCTTGGCTGGGAACACCGATGGGGAGCGCATCCTTGCGCGGGCGCCGGTTCGACTGCAGGACCTTCTTGCGCAGGCGGAGCGACTTCGGTGTTACCTCGACATACTCATCGTCGGCAATGAATTCGATGGCCTGCTCCAGGTTGAGGGTGCGGAAGGGCACCAGGCGGATGGCATCGTCGGCGGTGGAGGAGCGCATGTTGGTGAGTTTTTTTTCGCGCACGCAGTTGACGTCGAGATCGTTGTCGCGCGAGTTTTCGCCGATGATCATGCCTTCATAGACCTCGACCCCCGGCCCGGCAAACAGCTCGCCGCGCTCCTGCAGGTTCCAGAGCGCGTAGGCGGTGGTGGCGCCGGCGCGGTCGGCCACCAGGGTGCCGGTCAGACGATGCGGGATTTCGCCCTGCCACTCGGTGTAGCCGTCAAACAGGGAGTTCATCACGATGGTGCCGCGGGTGTCGGTCAGCAGTTCGCTGCGCAGTCCGATCAGACCGCGGCTGGGCACACGGAACCCCATGCGGACGCGCCCATAGCCATGGTTGTGCATCTGCTGCATTTCGGACTTGCGCATACCGAGCTTTTCCATGACCACGCCGATGAATTCCTCGGGGACGTCCACGGTGAGCCGCTCCACCGGCTCCATCAGCTTGCCGTTCACGTTTCTGGTGACAATCTCGGGCTTGCCGACCATCAGTTCGAAGCCTTCGCGGCGCATGGTTTCGATGAGGATGGCGAGTTGCAGTTCGCCGCGGCCCATCACCTGGAAGGAATCGGTGCTGCCGGTTTCCACGACCTTGATGGAAACATTGGTGAGCAGTTCCTTGTCCAGGCGTTCGCGCAGGTTGCGGGAGGTAACATACTGCCCTTCCCGGCCGGCGAAGGGTGAGGTGTTGACGGTGAACTGCATGGCGATGGTGGGCTCATCAATGGCGATGTGGGGCAGGGGCGCAGGATTTTCGGCGCTGGTGATAGTCTCGCCGATGGTGATGCCGGTGACGCCGGCGACGGCAACGATGTCCCCGAGATCGGTCTCGGCGATGTCCACGCGTTGCAGGCCGCTGAAGGAGAACAGCTTGGTGATCCGCACCTTCTGGAGCGAGCCGTCGAGCTTGGCGATGCCCACGTCCTCGCCGGTGCGCAGGGTGCCATTGAGCACGCGAGCGATGGCCAGGCGGCCGAGGTAGTCGCTGTAGTCGAGATTGGCGACCTGCACTTGCAGCGGAGCAGCGGCATCGCCGGCCGGCGCGGGAATGGTGGCCACAATGCTCTCAAACAACGGCTGGAAATTCTGCCCGGCGAGCTTCGGGTTCGCGGTCGCCGTGCCCAGCTTGGCATTGGTGTAGAGCACGGGAAAATCGAGCTGCTCCTGGACGGCGTCGAGATCAATGAAGAGATCGTAGATTTCGTTGAGCACTTCCTGTGGTCGGGCGTCGGGACGATCAATCTTGTTGATGACCACGATGGGCGGCAGCTTGGCTTCCAGCGCCTTGCTCAGCACGTAGCGCGTCTGCGGCAGCGGGCCCTCGCTGGCGTCCACCAGCAACATGACGCCGTCCACCATCTTGAGGGCGCGCTCGACTTCACCGCCGAAATCGCTGTGCCCGGGCGTGTCCACGATGTTGATCTTGATGTGGTGGTAGAAGACCGCCGTGTTCTTGGCCAGGATGGTGATGCCGCGCTCCCGCTCCAGTTCGTTGGAGTCCATGACGCGGTCCACCAGTTCCTGGTTGGCGCGGAATACACCGCTCTGGCGAAGCATGGCGTCCACCAGGGTGGTCTTGCCGTGGTCCACGTGGGCGATGATGGCGATGTTGCGAATACTCAAAGTGAATGTCCTTACCGGTTCGATGCAAGCTACCCACGCGGTCCCGAGTGGATAGTTGGAATCGACCTCACCCACTGACTATATCAAGTCATGCAGGACACGAACGCGGCTCAGCGACGAATAAAGCTGGCATCAAATGCCCATTGGATGCATTGAGCAACTTGTTGCCGGGACATGGCGCCGATCCTGGTCAGGAACTCCTCTTCTTTATGCACATTGGTGTGGTACAGCTCCGGGCCGTCGGTATTGATGGTGGCGCGCACGCCGTGCGCGAGCAGGGTGGTGATAATGCGCTTCAGTTGGCGTACGTCGCGCACCATGCGGTTCTTGAGGTTTGACGTGGGGCACAGTTCAAGAGTGGTTCCCGCCTCAGCAAGCTTATCCATCAAGCGGCGATCGCGCACCGCGGCAATGCCGTGGCCGATGCGATTGGGCACAATTTGCCGCACCACGTAGCGCATTTCGTCCAGATCGCCGGTTTCGCCGCAATGGACAGTGACGCCCAAGCCGGCATCCTTGGCGCGCTGGAAGAGCGGCGCCACCTCTGCCATGGAGAATGAGCGCCGGTCCGGGCCAGCCAGGTCCACCCCGATGACTCCTTTGCCCTGGTACTTACTTGCCTTTTGCACGATGATGGCGTTCTGCTCGCGCGTCAGCCGACGGTCCATCATCAGGATCAGCCCCGCCTTGACGGTCGGGTATTCCATGGTGGCGCGTTCCAGGCCCCAAAGGGCCGCGTTGATGATGTGGTCCAGATCGCGCTCGCCGCCGCGATTGCGGAACATGGGGTTGAAGCGCAACTCTTGCAGCACGAGGTTGCACTTGCGGTATCCACCCCCGATCACGCTCGCCACCGATTCCTGGATCGCCTCGGGCGAGGATTGAATCAGCTCCGTCCACTTGTAGAAGCGCTCGTTCATTTCATTCAAATTGCGATTGTGGTCGCGAGCCGCCATGGTGACCATGGCCTCGAATTCCCAATAGTCTTTGGTTGGCAGACGGATTCCTTGACGGTGCGCGATGGACCACAGAATGGGCGGATCCACGGCTCCGCCTAGATGGGTGTGCAGTTCGGCGCGTGGAATGCTGGTGCTAGCGGGCATGCGCCCATCATAACGCCCCGATGCTGGCGACGATTGCTAGTTTTGTGATAGGGTAACGCGCGCCATGCAAGCTCTAGAGAGACTGAAGGAACGTGCCCGGGCGGCTCCGCAGAGGATCGTACTCCCGGAAGGCGAAGATGACCGCATCCTAGCGGCAGCCGCGGTGGCCGCGACAGAACGGTATGCGAGGCCGACGTTGCTGGGCCGCGAAGAGGTAATCCGGGCGTCGGCCAAGCGCCTCGGCGTGAATCTTGCAGGGGTGGAAATCCTGGATTTTCTCGCCAGCCCGCAACTGGACGCTTACACGCAAATCTACTACCAGCGACGTCGCGCCAAGGGCACGTCGCCTGAAGAAGCCCGCGAACTGGTGCGCAAGCCCCTGTATTTCGCGGCCGTGCGCGTGGCAGCCGGAGACGCCGACGGCACGGTGGGAGGGGCAACCAATTCGACGGCGGAAACCATTCGCGCGGCTTTGCGTGCGATTGGGCTGGGATTCGGAAGGAAGCTGGTTTCGAGCTTCTTTCTCATGGTGGTTCCGCCGCAACAGGGCGCCGTGTACGGGAACCAGGGCGCGATGCTTTTCGCCGACTGCGGCGTGGTACCCGATCCTTCGGCGGAGGAGTTGGCGGAAATCGCTCTGGCGACAGCAGAAAACGCGCGCACCTTTCTGGAGACAGAGCCGTGCGTGGCCTTGCTTTCGTTTTCCACGAAAGGCTCCGCCGAGCACGAGCGGGTAGATAAGGTGCGCGAGGCGGTGCGAAGAGCGAAGACGCAAAGCCCGGAACTGTTGCTGGATGGCGAGCTGCAGGCCGATGCCGCGCTGGTTGCCGCGGTCGGTGCGAGCAAAGCGGCGGGCTCGCCGGTCGCAGGCCGCGCCAATGTTCTGATCTTCCCCAACCTCGACGCCGGAAACATCGGCTACAAACTGGTGGAACGGCTTGGCGGGGCAGTCGCGCTCGGCCCCATTCTCCAGGGCCTGGCCCGTCCAGCCAACGACCTCTCGCGAGGTTGTTCAGCCGCCGATGTTGCCAATGTGATTGCGATCACGGCGATTCAAGCCATCGCACGGCAACGGACGGCTGCCTCGGCGGCGTAGCTCGCATGCGCTCGATCGCGGAGGGCCGATTGCAAATGTCCCCTCCCGTAGTGCGGGCGATTGGGGGCTGCGGCCACGACGACGACCACGGTTCCCCGAGAACCGCCCATTACGGCGGCAGATTTTTGCCCGAGCAACTGCGCAGGTTCCCGCCGCTGCTGCTAGTTACCTGGAACGTCCTGCCAGGTCCACGACTTCATGAATGGGCTGAAGCCGCGGATTCGCGAGTTGTCTCCTCTCGAACCAGGTACTTGAACGATTTCGCGTCAGCGAAGCAATCCCGCATCGGCTTGGCGAGATCGCGATGTTCTGGAGTCTTCTCCCATTCCAGGAAATGGTCGAGCGTCTCCCACTCGCTGGTGATCAGCCAATCCAGCGGGTCGGTGGGAGATTGACACACTTGATCGACGAGGTGGCCCTTCACGCCCTGGGCCACCTCATGCCGAATGCTGTTGTAGGCCTGAAGAAAGGCCTCTTGTGACCCGGGCTTCAGGCGCAGCACGAAGACCACGCGGCCTTTCATGGTCGTTCCTTTCTATGCCGTAGCCGGCATGGCATATTGATTGCTCTGCATCGGATACTTGGCAAACCATCCGGCGAGCGCCGCAGCGATGCCCGGCGGATCCAACAATGGCAGGGCGTGTTCGGCACCAGCGAGAACAAGTTTTTCGGTGTGGGGAATCCAGGAGACGAGGAAATCCTGCACCTTCTGGGCACGGATGGGGCTGTTGGCACCCAGAATCGAGAGTACGGGAGTCTTGATCTGCGCCGCTTGTTGGGCGCTGAACTCCCACCGGTAAGCGGCGGGCATCTCCACCCCCAGGAAAGTGTCAGCGTCCTTGACGGCGGTCTCGAACTCACCTGTCTTGAGCAGGAAGTTGAGCACGTCGCGGAAGGCTTCTCCAGCGCGGGTTTGCAAAAAGGTTTCCAGGGCGCCGCGCTTGTCTCCGCGGGCATAGATCTCATTGACCTTGGCCATGCCCTCCATGAACTTCTGCTGCGATGCCTGGGCGTCGACGCCCTTTTCAGACTTGGCGATGGCGGCCATCAGCGCCGGCTCCATCAAGGCAAGGCTCTGCACCGAGTCGGGATGGGAGTGAGCGAGTTGAATCCCAATCACGCCGCCCAGGGAATGTCCCATGACGTGGGTGCGCTTTACGCCGAGGTGCCGCAACAGGGCATAGCAGTCCGCCACCTGATCCTCAATGACCGCCGGAGGGCCCGGAACACGCTGGCTACCGGCAAAGCCGCGACGGTGGTAGTTAATCACCTGGTAGCGGGAAGTGAGGGCAGGTTGGCTCATCATGGGCGTGTTCTCGTCCGCCAAAAGGCCCCCGTGTAAAAGGATCACAGGCTCGCCGGATCCCCGCACATCGAACTCAAGCTCAACTCCGTTCACCCTTGCTCGTTGCATACATCCTCCATCCGTCCCTGTTTCCGGGCGGCAGTTTAGTGACTGATTCAGGCGGGAGCGGTCCATCGACCGTCGCCACCATACCTAAGGAGCGTTCAAACCCAAGCTCGGCCGGCTCGCGATGCTAAGGCGAGATGCAAAACCACTTCCTGTCGCAACCTGTTCTTCAGCGCGTCAATTCCGCCACTAGATAACATGTCAATGCAAGCAGGCTGGACGAGGTACGTACGATGTGAAATCGATGCCACCTGTCGAGCATCGCCGGGTACTCCGGCGCAACGTAGTCTTTTTGAGCCCAGCTTTTAACTACAGCATTGATACGCACATTGAAGAACTCGGACGTGACAATAATGCCCAGGGTACCCAGAATTCCGATGACGTAATAAGCCAAGATGAGCGGCGTCCGCGCGCCGTGAAGCACGAGGATGAGCACCCCACACACTCCCGAGAGGATGGTGGAGGGCCGCATGTAACTGTCCGGCAAGAGATCAATGGCCTGATGAATGCGCGCGGTCATCTTGGGCTCAAAGGTTCGCATTGCCGGATAAACTCCCATGAGCACCATGACCAGTCCTCCCGCCGTTATGGCGGCGCAGAAGATGTTCACGAAACGAAAAATATCTACGAGACTCGGCACAGCTTACCTCCAACGCCAAGCGGCAGGCGCACCCCCGCCGATGATTTCCACCACGAATTCAGACATCATGCGCCAAGTTGGACTGCAATGACTTTCGCATCACGTTATTCGGCAGTACCTTGAGCAACGCGTTGCGCAACATGCAGGCCAGCGGGTTTTCCCATTGACCAACTCTCCCGATATGCCACGAAAGGTTGGTGATGTGCGCCGTGTAGTCTCGACGGACATGCTCATAGCTGCGCAAGCCTGAGAGCATATCGCCTTTGCCGTTCGCTCGTGCGCCAGCCAGGCATTTTCCGAGAGCGACGGAGTCCTCAATGGCCTGACAGGCGCCTTGACCCATGTTGGGGGTGGTGGGATGCGCGGCGTCGCCTAACAGCGTAACCCGGCCCTCTCCCCATCGTTCAAACGGCGGCAGATCATGAAGAACATTGTGCAAGATAGCAGTGGGCTCCGTCGCCTCAATCACCGCCGAGACCGGGTGAGCCCAGTTTCGAAATCGGTCCAAGACCCTCTGCTGGCGCCCAACTTCCGGGTCCGGCGCGTCCTCGGAAGCGTTAACCATGGCGTACCAGTACACGCGGCCGGCTCCGACGTAGGAAACGCCGAATCTGGCACCGCGTCCCCAGAACAACCATGACGAGCCGACCGGCAATGCGGGATCTCTGAATTCGGCGATCGAGCGCCAACAGTGGTAGCCGGAGTAACGCAGCTTGCTCTGTCCAAGTTGCTGCGAGCGAGTGACCGACTTGATTCCGTCGGCGCCGATCAGGATGGTCCCGCGCTCTTCCCTGCCGTCGGCAAAGCGCGCCGTCACGCCCTCAGAATCCTGGGAAAAACCAACGCAGTTCGAGTTCACCTGCACTACCCCGCTCCCGAGAGCGCGCCAGAGGGCCATCTGCACGTCGGCGCGCCGCACCACGACACTGGCTGCTCCCACCTCGTCCCGCATTTCCCCCACGGGAACGCGGATGAGAGGCCGCCCATTCCAGGAGCGAAACTGGTAATCCAGCACCTCGACACCGGCGGCCACGACCCGGTCGGCGACGCCCAACTGCTGCAGCGCCTTGATGGCATTCGCCCAAACTGCCAAGCCGGCACCCACTTCGCGGATTTCGGGGGCGCGCTCGAAAACGCGGACATCGAGGCCGGCGCGCTGGAGGGCGCAGGCGGCCGACAGGCCGCCGATGCCGGCTCCGATGATCAGTATCCGAGGCGCCGAATCGTTCACTCCAATATCCTGTCCAAGACTCTGCGGTTGCCCGCTGGCAAAATTCAGGCGGCAGCCTTCATGACCAGAATCTGGTTTCCCGTCGTGGAGCGCGACTCGATGCGCCGGTGGAGCTCGGCGGCCTGCTGCAGCGGGAGCCGCTCACCGATGACCGGCCGCACCTTGCCCTCGGCAAACCAACGCATCAGGTTCCCGATAGCTGGGCGCGATTGCGGTCGCTGCATGAGCGTGCCCAGCGTGAAACCCTGGATGGACTGATTCAGAGCGATGAGACGACCCATGTTCACGGCGCCGGGACGTCCACCGGCCAGACCGAAGGCCACGGCTCGTCCAGCGAGAGCGAGCACGTCGAGGCATGCCTCGAAAACGTCGCCTCCCACGCTGTCCAGAACCACATTCACGCCCGCGCCGCGAGTGATCTTTCGCACTTCGCCTTGCCATCCCATACCACGATAGGTCAGGCTTGCGTCAGCACCGAGGCCCTGCGTCAATCCATTTTTCTCGGCACTGCCGCTGCCGGCGATGACATGCGCTCCGAGCGCTTTGGCAATCTGTACGGCATAGGTTCCGACGCCGCCAGCCGCGGCGGTTACCAGCACCCACTCCCCTTCCTGAACCTGCCCCGCCACTTGGATGGCGAGCGCCGCAGCGAGGCCCTGTACCGGAATCACGGCTGCGTCGGCCAGTGGAATGCGATCAGGAGCGGGAAATACGCGCTGTGCCGGAACTACCACCATCTCCGCATAGCCGTTGTTGGGAGTGACGGCCATCACGGGTTGGCCCACCCGAAGGCCGTCTACACCCGCTCCCACCGCCGCAACGATGCCGGACACCTCGAGGCCGGGAGTGAAGGGCAGCTTCATGCTTTCTTCCGGCCCGTGGCGCTCGCCTTTGCGGATGAGCGTGTCGGTATGCACCACGCCGGCCGCTTCGACCCGAATCAACACCTCATTGGGACCTGGCACCGGCTCGGGTACATCCTCATATAACAACTTTTCGGGACCTCCCGTTTCGTGTATCCGAATCGCTTTCATAAATCCTCCGTCTTTCCGGCACCGACCGTTCGGTGCGATATAGAAACTGCTGGCAATTCACTTCGACGACTGCCCGCCTGTCGGCAAACGGGGCTAAACGCTGGACAAGGGCCCTCAGACAGTTAACGTGGCGACGATGAACGCAGCCGTCATTAACAGCGCTGCAGCGGTGCGCACCGCATGCACACTGTCGTAGCGCTGCTGTAATTCGGCAAAACCACCAGGAACCACACCTTCTGTCCAGCCTGCAATGGTGCGGCTAAGAGGCTCGGCTAAAACCACGGAGGTCAGAGTCACGGCCGCCGCAGCGAGAACACCCACAACATCGAACAGGCCGGAAACGTCCGCTTTGTGCCGCAGAGCCAAGATAGCGATGGCCGACAACGGGCACACGACGGCGGACGGAACGATAAATTTGTCCGGCGTCTGGAAAAGCATCGCCTGGTGCGTCTGCACAGCCATGGCTGGAGACCAGCGCCGCATCACCGGAAGGATGACCATCAACACAAATACCTGGCCACCAGCGATCAGGGCCGCGGACAACAAGTTAATGAACCGCAGAACCACG